>CAYGPP010000179.1:0-6541 GCA_964351885.1 uncultured Marinoscillum sp. | reverse complement strand
TTGCTAGACTTAGCTAGTTGGTTAGAATTAAAAGAAAGAAATGTAGTGGCTGTCTTATTTAGATTTGAAATGCATTTTCATCCCTTCGTGCGATGGTTTAAATCCCAAGTCCTCATAAAACTTAATCGCTTCTGGTCGTTTCTTGTCTGTCGTTAATTGAAGCAAGTGTGCTTTCCGTTCTTTGGCTCGATTAATTGCCCATTCAAACATGATTTTACCAATTCCAAGTCCTCTTTTATCCTTTCTAATTCTTACCGCTTCAATTTGCGCTCTTATTCCACCGCGATAAGTCAAGTATTGGATAAATGATAGTTGGAGCGTACCAATGATTTCGAAATTGTTATTTTCAACTACAATTAATTCTTGATTCTCGTCGGACGCTATTTCCTCAAAAGCCTTTAGGCATTCATTGGGTAATGGATTTTGAAAATTCTCCCTTTTCATTCCAAGTTTATCATCAGCGAGCATTTCTACTATTACAGAAACATCATTTTTGGTTGCTTTTCTAAAATTCATTTTGCAGTCCAGGTTTGTCGGTGGTAGCTAAGGCTACTGTATAAAGAGTAGGTTTTGGTGAAGATAACCCTTATGAGCGAGGCGTATTTCCGTATCTTAAAAGTAGTGAAAATGTAATGGTGTAAAATGGAGCAGCTCCATTTCTATCCGTTGGGACCACTTCCTTAACCAAAGCTTTAATTAGCATGGCTTCTTTTTACAATCTTGGTGATCAGCGTAAAAGGTCTCTGCAATTGTTTACGATCAGTGAGAGCATGCACTTCTCATGATCAAGTTTATTTATTAAAAATACCGTTTTAACCTAATAATTCGATTGTAAAGCGGTTGCTGCCACCGCAGTTAAAAGGCCTTATCCTTTTAATGGTTCTTATGCTCATTAATGGTTCTTATACTCACTCCCTCGTAAAAACGTAACTTAAGATATTAGCACCCATTTGGAGTGCTTGCTGCCGGACGGATTCTGGATCTCCGTGGATCACTCGGTCTTCCCAGCCATTGCCAAGGTCACTTTCATACGAGTAGTAGCAGACCAAGCGGCCTTTGTAGATCAGTCCAAATCCTTGTGCAGGTTTGCCATCATGTTCGTGGATTTTGGGTAACCCATTTTCGAATTTGAATTTCTGATGATAGATAGGATGATCGAATGGAAGCTCTACGAAATCCAGATTGGGGAATACCTTCTTGATCTCCAGACGGATGTACGGGTCCATCCCGTAGTTGTCGTCTATATGGAGAAATCCTCCAGCGACAAGATAGCTTCTCAAGTTCTCGGCATCATCTTCGGAGAAAACCACATTGCCATGTCCCGTCATATAGACGAACGGGTAAGTGAATAGCTCTGGGCTTCCCACTTTCACCACTTCTCCCTCTGGAGCGATATTGGTTTTGAGATTGCGGTTACAAAACTCAATCAGGTTAGGCAGGGCAGTTTTATTAGCATACCAGTCGCCACCACCTTCATATTGTAGCTTGGCTATGGAGTAGTCCTGTGACTGCACGGTCACAGAGAAGGTGAGCAATAAGACTGCAATGATACCTTTCATCATGACATGAGTTTTTCTATATCAGACCATAGCAGCTGAGTAAAATCATCAATGATGAGATCGGCCGTTAGCTCTTCCCTAGCATGTGAGGTAGCCAGCGCAATGACTTTTGATCCAGCATTCACACCTGCTTTAATGCCGGATATGGCATCTTCAAAGACGATGCAATTGGATGGTGCGCGGCTGATCAGAGCGGCAGATTTCAAATAGACTTCAGGTTCAGGTTTGCCTTTAGTGACCATGCCTGCATCCACCACACCTACGAAGTAGTCTCTGATCTTGAGTCCATCTAAGGTGAAAATAACATTCTCCACAGGCGCGGAAGTACCCACCACCATCGGGATGTTTTTGGATTTAGCCCTCTCTAGAAAGGCAATCAAGCCATCAGTAGGGGCAAGGTATGGTTGGTACAATTCTCTGTAGGTAGCTTCTTTTTCATTTCCCACCTTCTCTACTTCACTGGCTTGGATACGCCCTTCGAAAACCACTTCTACCAGTTCGGTCAAAGTCCTCCCGTTCATCTTCTCCCTATAGAATACTTCATCGATATCAGCGCCATACTTTTTGCCCATCTCTTGCCAAGCGAGGTAGTGATATTCATGATTGGGGACAATTACACCGTCCATATCAAAAAGGAATCCTATGTTATTCATTCGAATAATTCTTTAATTGGGTCACCCAATACTGATGCATTTGGAAGGGTAATATTGATTAGCCCAGATACCGTAGGAGCAATATCCGTGATGCTAGTCTTGCGCTGCGTATAACCGGCTGGCACGTTGGTTCCAAAGAATAGTAACGGTACATGTGTATCGTAGCTGTAGCCCGTCCCGTGAGAGGTGCCTTTCATACTTCTCCCACTTCCTTCCAAGTATCCAGGCTTTAAAACGATCAATACATTCCCAGAAATATTATTGTTGTATCCGTTCTTAAGATGAGAAGCCAAAGGTTTATTAAACTCAGATTGATTCATGGCAGTACCTGTGTAGGTTTCAGCTACTTCCACTATGGCTAATAAGGCTTGTGCCAAATGGGTTTCTACTTCTGCTAATGTGGATCCTGACTCGATAATGAGCGCCTCATCTAAGAAGAACTGCCCATTAGAGTAACTCAAGATGAATTTCCCTTCGCCTAACAAGTTTTTGAGTACGCTATCTGCAAGTGTGGTGATGATCTCCGTATCGAAGAAGCCACCTGGTAATTTATGGTCAACGAGGTACTGAGGATTTTCGACTACCCCATGATCAGCCGTAAGGAAAATCAGATATTCTCCGACTCCTATTTCTTTATCGAGATGATTAAGTAATGCTTCTATATCTCTGTCTAGTCTTAAGTACGTGTCTTCCAATTCCACAGCGTTTGGACCGAAATTGTGACCAACGTAATCTGTAGAGGACAAACTAATGGCCAAAAAATCAGTCTGAGTTGATTTTCCTAGTTTATTGGATGTGATAGCAGCTTTCGCAAAATCCAAGACCAATGAATTCCCGAAAGGAGTAGATGAAATGATTCCATAAGGACCATTTTTCTTTCTCAGTTCGGCCAAGTCATAAGGTAGGGTAGGCGTGTCTTTTCCTTTAAATCCATATTCATAAGGAGAATTGTCTTCACCCGAACTGGTGTATTTCTCTATCGGTAGTAAGGTCTCCCAAGTCATGTTGGAATAATCATCAACTTTTTTATCAGCGTTGAAGGCTTTTACCCATTCGGGCAATGTTTCCATGTAGTAGGTGCTGGTCATGAATTCGCCAGTATTGCTATCATACCAGAATGCCCCATCTGGTGTGTGTCCGCCAGGAAGTGCAGCCCCTCTGTCTTTGATGGATACGCTATATACTTTTGATCGGAAATTACTGCTAAGCTTTAGCTCATCGGTAATGGTATTTGCCAGTAGGTGATGAGGGGAAACTTTACCTCTTTGAAGGCTTCCGCCAACATTTACAGTAGAGGAGTCACCTACACAGTTGATATTTCGTCCCAGTGATCGGCTATACCAACTATTACCAATAATCCCGTGATACTTCGGCGTAGTGCCTGTATATATCGAGGCGTGACCTGGTCCTGTATAAGTAGGTATGTAATTGTAATGGTTATTTTTTGCATAAAAACCTTCACGGATCAATCGCTTGAACCCGTTCTCACCATAGTTATAATCGAATCTTTGGAGATAGTCATTTCTCATTTGATCAACCACAATGCCAATGACCAACTTTGGTTTTTTGTCTTGCGCCTTTACGGAACAACTCACACAGGCAATTAGAATTAGATATAAGGTTTTTGACATAACGAGTGGCGATTTTTGGATGGCTAATCTTCTAATGACTGTATGAAGTTAGTTATTATTTAAGAGTGATATCGATGAATCATTTCTGCTATCAGACCCGTCCATCCAGTTTGATGTGATGCACCAAGTCCAAGCCCTGTGTCTCCATTGAAATACTCATAGAATAGGATGTAGTCTTTAAAATGAGGGTCTTCCTGAAACTTTTTATTCATTCCATAAACGGGGCGGTTTCCCTTTTCGTTTTTCATGAAAATACTCATAAGGCGATAACAAATCTGTCTCGTAATTCCCCTGAGAGTCATTTTTTCACCACTTCCGAGCGGGAATTCCACTTTATAGTCCTCTCCGTAGTAGTACGAATACTTGAGTAATGACTCTAAAATCAGATAATTCACTGGAAACCAAATCGGCCCCCGCCAGTTGGAATTTCCACCAAAAAAGGAGGAGTCCGATTCGCCTGGCAAATAAGCTACTTCTAGTTTCTTTCCATCGATCTCCAGTTTGTAAGGGTATTTTTGATGGTATTTTGATAGCGCCCGAATGCCGTACTTGGATAAGAACTCATCTTCATCAGTCATACGCTCTATGATCCGCTTCATCCTAAATCCGCGTAGAATACTCAAAAGTCTTAGTTCGCCTTTGCTTGGGTCTTCCCAACGTGCCACCATAGAAGCGAGCTTTGGCCGTTCCTGGAGGAAGAAGTCCAACCGTTCTTTAAACTCAGGTAGTTTTCCGTAGACCTCTTTCCTGAGGATCTCAATCGCGAAAAGAGGAATCAAACCTACCATCGAGCGGACTTTCATTCGTTGGTTGGGCTTATCTGGCGTGTGCATTACATCGTAGTAGAAGTTGTCTTCATCGTCCCACAAGTCCACATCAGTATCTCCTATGCTATTCATCGCTCCAGCGATATAGAGGAAATGCTCAAAGAATTTCACTGCCATATCTTGATAAACTGGATATTCGATAGACAGATCCAGAGCGATGCGTAGCATATTGAGTGAAAACATCGCCATCCAACTGGTGCTATCCGCTTGCTCCAGTCTGGCATCTTCCACGACTGGGTGATTCCTATCAAAAACCCCAATATTATCTAAGCCCAAAAATCCTCCTTCAAAGACGTTGTTTCCCTCCGTATCTTTTCGGTTGACCCACCAAGTGAAATTGATGGATAACTTGTGGAAGGCAGCTTGTAAGAAGTCAAAATCAGGCTTTCCCGTTTCTTCTCTATCAATTTGGAAAACACGCAAGACTGCCCAAGCATGAACAGGAGGATTTACATCGCTAAAATTCCATTCGTACGCAGGTATCTGACCATTCGGGTGCAGGTATCGGTCTTTGAGCAAAAGTAATAGTTGTTCTTTGGCAAAATCAGGATCAATACGTGTAATAGGAATACAGTGGAAAGCTAAATCCCATGCTGCAAACCAAGGATATTCCCATTTATCAGGCATGGAAAGAATGTCGTGATTGTACATATGCTGCCAATCCGAGTTCCTTCCTTTTTTCCTCCCCTCCGAAGGTTTGAACCTTCCTGGATCACCATGAATCCAGTTTTTGACATTGTAGTAGTAGAACTGCTTGCTCCACATCATCCCAGCAAAAGCTTGCCGCTGTATATTCCTTAGATCGTCATTATCAACTTTTGCCTGTAAGTCTCCATAGAACTCATCAGCTTCATTTTTTCGCTGATCGAAGAGGTGCTGATAGTCTTCGAAAGGATTATCTAGAGGTGCGGAGGACATTCTGATCTCTACAGTCTTAGAACCTTTGGCAGGAACTGTGACATTAAATACTCCAGATGCTTTGGTTCCTACCTTCTTGGTATTGACCGTTTTCTTCTTGTTGACGATGTAGTCATTGATACCGTCTTTTGGGTATTTTGATTGTTTGTTAGGAATGCCATATAACCTCACCCTGTTTGTAGCATTGTCACAGTAGACCTGCTCATCTATCCCGTCACCAAAGTAGACATGAAAATCTCCAAGTGTGTGATGATTGATCAGCATCGTACGCTTATCAATAGCAGATATTTCAGGAATGATATTGTCTCGGCCTGAAGACCAAGTGTTACGGTACCAAAACGTAGGCAAGAGTGTCAAGTCCGCATCCTTATCACTTCTGTTGTGTATTTCGGCTTTGAGTAAAAAATCGTTTGGGCCGACTTTTACGTACTCCATGAAAATGTCGAAATACTCATCTTTATCAAACACACCTGTGTCGATGAGCTCATATTCAGGCTCTTTCTTCGAAAGTTTGCCATTCTTAATGACTAGATCAGAATATGGGAATTCATTGATAGGATACTTGTACAGCATCTTCATGTAGGAATGTGTAGGTGTACTGTCTAGATAGTAGTACAATTCTTTTACATCTTCTCCATGGTTGCCTTCGTGACCTGTGAGCCCAAAAAGGCGCTCTTTGATGATGCTATCGTTACCATTCCAAAATGCCCAAGAAAAACAAATTCTTTGATCTTCATTGGAAAAACCTCCAATACCATCCTCTCCCCATCTATAAGATTTACTTCGCGCCTGATCATGAACAATGTTTTCCCAAGCGTTGCCCGATTCAGAATAGTCTTCTCGAACAGTAGCCCACTGTCTTTCAGAGAGATAGGGTCCCCATTCCTTCCATTTTGTGCCCTCTTTACACTCGGCTAATCGTTTTTGTTCTGCGTTCATTCTGATAAATTAAT
>CAYGPP010000178.1:0-6577 GCA_964351885.1 uncultured Marinoscillum sp. | reverse complement strand
GAATTATAAGGCTTTCTTTACCATCCAAGATAACTCTTAGGTCAACAAACTCCACCAGCCATGATCCAAAAGCCTCATCGTTGTACTCTTTATTAATTATCACTCTTTCATCAAGTTCAATGATCGAGGAATCATATAAGAATTTATTCCAGTTTTTAGAAACTTGCTTTTCTATATCAAAGGCGTATTCAGCACATTGTCTAATCCCTCTTTCAAGATCATGATCTTTTGTACCTGCTTCTCTTAGCGATTCATCTAACAGTTTTATTTCGTAGACGTTATTCGAAACCTCATCAAGTTTCAGTTTCCATCCTGCTAGTAAATATTTTCGCTCGTATAACTGTTTCATGCTTTAAACCTCGAAATAGAATTTAAGAATTAATGTTACAATCACTGAAACTACAATTCCGGAAATAAAAAGCATATAATCTCTTACAGCACTCCTTTTGTCTCCCTTGTTTAGTATTTCTTCAAAATGTGATAAAGCCTCAAGAGGAACTTGTTGCAGCGTTTCAACTTTGTTTTTTAGATGCTTTTCTTCAGTTGAAAGTTCTGATAAACGAGCTTCGATTAGATCAATGTTTTTTTCTTTTTCCTTCATCAATTGAGTAAACTCTACGGTTGCCTTGTCTACTTCGGAAAATGCATTTTTCAGGACTGTTAATGTATGTTCAAGCCGTTCTTTGTAAGTTCTATTCTCGTCAATCTTAACATCAAATATTCTGGATAGGGCCTCATTGAACTTGCTGTGTTTTGCAGATTTACCTGAATGTTTCAGATAGTTTTCTACAATCTTCTTAGTTAATGGCAATAGTCCCCCAACTAATGTTGCAACAAGCGCTGCTATTATTTCTAGTCCCATTTTTTTGCTTTGAGTTTATTGCCCATAACGCCTAACTATCGGTTTGTGTGCCCACAGTTGGCAGAAAGCACTAATCTAGCGGAAGTGCACCAGAAGCACAACGGTAACTACAAGGCACTGCGTTCCACCAGTAAAAATACAGAACTACAGAAGTGTCCAAAAGCGGTGAAGTCTCAGAAGGTGCACTGGAGCGGGCACGTCCAGACTAAGCTGGCAAATAGGCAGTTTGGCACATAACCGATAGTGTCTGTTAGATTCTGCCTTTATAAGTTTTCTGCGTTGAAGTCAGTTCGTTCGTAAGTTCCAGGAACTGCATGATCTCCCTCTTCGAAGTTGAGGTTCACAAAATTGATGCTCTCAAGTTCTGTTACAGTAAAGGTCAGTTTAGCAAGATATTCATCAGCTCCCGTTGTTCCCATCTGTTGAGTTAGATAGTCAGAGTTGTCAATGACAATGAAAACCGTATCAACATTAACTTGCACAATCCGAGCAAAAGGGTAGTTTTCTTTCTGGTATCCGGAGTTAAATCGTTCAATGGCTTCCGTCAGAGTTTTGGCCGAGTCGGCATTTGTTCTAAACAGTTCCAGAGACGAGGATTCTTGATTCCACTTAGTATCATAAATCTGATAATCGAGTTTCTCGATAGCAGTGGGTTCGGTCTCTGATAAGTTGAAATACAATGAAATGGCACCCGAAAGACCACCAAGAACTCCAAATATGAAAACAGGCCAAAATGTCTTGGCTTTTAGTTTCGACAATTTGGCATCCCACCTCAGCTTGTCCTCTTCGATTTGGGCAATTTCAGAAATTCTAGAGTTCTCCTCATCAATGAGCTCAATGTACCTAAGCCAACCTCCGTCGTTTTGAATTTCTTGACCACTGGGAGTTATGAAACAGACCATTTCATGAGAATCTCTTGTGTCAATCAAATCCTCTTCGAACATTTTGTTCTTCACAAGTCTAAGATCACCATCTGATTTGGGTTCAAAGTCAAGAGCGTTATAGATGTTGTCAAAAACCTCACTGTCTCCAAGTGCTGCAAACTGCTTCAAAATGAGATCGATTTTTTCGTTGAGGTTCATCTACGTTGTGAAGTGGGTGGAATCTAACAATTGAATAATGCGTATGCGCATTATCTACCTTTCAAATATACCTGAATTATCCAATCTGTCAAGCGGGCTTTTTACGTCTCCTAGTCTATTGGAGCATACATGGGTGTAAATTTCAGTGGTTTTACTACTGGTGTGACCGAGTAAAGTTTGAATATACCGCAAATTGGTACCCTGCTCTAGGAGATGTGTAGCAAATGAATGACGAAGGGTATGTACTTTCACACGCTTATTGATTCCGGAGGCTTCCACTGCACGAGCTAGTACTTTTCTTACACTACTTCCGCTGTAGCGATTACCTCCAGGCCCCTCGAAGAGATAGTGCTTCGGCCTGTATTTACGGAAGTATTGCCTTAATAATTCCAATAAAATTGGAGACAAAGTAGTCATACGATCTTTTCCACCCTTTCCATCTCTTACCCAGATACGCATGGCATCAGAGTCAATGTCTTTGATCTTTAGATCGAGCATCTCCGAGATCCTCAATCCTGCTGAATAGATCGTCATCAGCATTGCCTTGTGCTTTGTGTTACTCACGTGGGTGAGTACCCTTATAACCTCCTCTTGGCTAAGTACGGAAGGCAAGGTCTGTACTTTTTTTGGTCTGGTAAGCTCATAATACTCCTTAGGCAACCCGCATACTTGTTCTAAGTAAAATTTGAGTGCATTAATGCTTTGGTTTTGATACGCACGTGAAATTTTTTTTTCACTGATCAATTGCTCGTGATAGTCCAATATATGCTGCTTATTGAGCGAATACATGGAAAGCGGATAAAGATATTTTAAGAATGATCTAAACATCCCCAGATAGGCATTTTGAGTCGATTGACTATAGCGCCGAGTCACCAGACATTGCTTCATAGCCTGTATAGCCCCTTTGTACTGAGAGACTACATCTTCTTCATACAAAGGAAATGAACGAGGGACTAACGACTGTTTGGCAAGCATGATGCAAAAACCACTAAAAATGATATCTTAGTCATTTGATTAAGCACTTATATACGTTTGTAAGCATTTAATAAAATGAATATCTCTCTAAGAATTTGCGAACAATGTCAGAAGCCACTCCATGGCAGAACGGATCAGAGATTTTGCGATGCATATTGTCGCAACGCTTTTCATAATCGATCAAAACAACCCTACGAGCAATACATCAAACTAGTCAACGCACACATTCGTAAAAATCGTCGAATCTTGCGTGAGATCTGTCCTGTAGGCAAGACAACTGTGCGCCGGGAAGTACTTGAGATCAAAGGATTCAACTTCAAATACTTCTCAGGGACATTCCACGCACATTCTTCCGGCCAAACCTATTATTTGTGCTATGACTATGGTTTTGCTGCGATTATGGATAATGGTAAACAGAAGGCATTGATCATACAGAAGCAAAATTATATGGATGATTATCAGCTCGATCCTTGGTCTGGGGTGAGTTAATTAATCCCTCGTACACTGGACGCAAACAATTTCTCTCCTTTGAATAACTGCGAACTATTCCTTTTTTGCTCTTGGGAGCGAGAAATATTCGTTAGCCGTTTGATCAAGTCTCTGCTGTATTTTGAGGATATTTTCTTCCGTGGGTTTTAGGTCTGTGAATGTGCTGATAACAGTACTTCTTCGATAGAGCACAAAAGTGTTCTCTAAATTCTGATTGATTTTATTCAAAAATATCATGGACGACCTGTCAGAAAATGAAGGAACAAATGTTAAGGCAACGTTTTTAATTTCAAGCTCATTTCCTATTCGCTCCAACTCTGAAATTCTATCCTCTTTGACGTAATCATTTTCTTTTCCATAGACAAAATAGGATTTCAAAAACCTCCCCCTTTTTTCACCTTCCTGGTCTAAAAATTTTAACCATTCTCTAATTTCCGACCAATTAGGATTGTTTCCCACAAAAAATAAAATACCGTGGTACCAACCATATTTGCAAATTGGGCAGGTTTTAGTTCCCTTATCTGTACCAAAAGCGTGGTATGGAGTGAACGACTCAATTTGCTCTCCTATTTGTTTTCCAGATTCAATTTTTTCAATTACTTTTTTTGGATAATTGGGGATGTTCAATCCCAAAATGAGATTTCGCTCTCCCACCTTAATCCCATTTTTTTCAACAAATCGAATTACTCCACTTCCTCCCCTATTCTCCATTTTTCTTCTTCTTTCAGACGTCAACAATGGGTCATTATCGAAGACAAAATCGTCTATATAGTAGGGGTCCATTTCAAATCTTTCCATGACTGTGAGATGTACGTGTGCTGGTTCGCTTCTGCTCGGGTAAGTACCCGGCAAGACAGTCTTGATACTATATTTTCCATCAATTCCCGTTTTAACCCAACCCCTAATGTATCCATGTGTTTGACCCAATTCATTTTTAGGCATATTCCGTGGCTCATCGGATTTTGTAGCATAAACCCCTTGCGGATTTGTTTGGTAGTAATAGAGTATGACATCTACGGCTGGGGTTGTTGCATCAAGTTCATAAACAGTTCCTGTAAGCATTATTTTTTGTCCGTGTTGTGTCCATCCCGGACTAACGTCGCTTGAAGCCATTCTTTTAGGCATCCCATATCTTAATGGTGATGATTCGTCAAAATCTTCACTTAGCGTTTCTTCTTCGATAGAAGAAGATTGATTTTGCCCTTGACAAGCGCTCAAGTGGAACAGAGAAAAGAAAATTATAACTACTCGATGTAATACTGCCATAGAAACGGTTTTGATTCAAACCTAGCAGGAAAAACGATCCCATTAGCGTTTAGTACATTCCAATGTACTATGTGGAGTGTAAACCAGTCCTAATGGAGTAAGCTTTGCCAATTTCCTCTGTAGTGCCTACTGAATCTTATGACTTGACCACTTTTCAAAAGTGCATCATAGTCACCATTCTTTCTGGATTCCAGTTCTTTTATAAAGTGACCATTCACGATTGTAGATCTATGTACTTGAACAAATATTTTTGGATTCAAAATGGTTTTCAAATCTTTCAAAGTCCGGTTGTCTAAATACCTTTTTCCGTTGGAGGTAAAAGTAGTATATGGCTTCTCTGTAGAAATTGTTTCAATATCCTCTGTTTTCAAGGTTATTGTTTTTAATCCTATTTTAAGACGGATACTTTCATTTAGGAAAGTTGGCGACTGTTCTTTTTGATTTGTCCCATGTAAATAATGTACTACGAAGGGAAGCAAGGTGTAAAAGAGAAATATAATATAAAATTGATTTGAGGCCGCCGAGCTAATGATATTAGAAAAATAATGTGTGGGGGAAAAAACAAAATAACTCACCATCACGAAAAATGAGGCGAAAACGAAAATATGAATTAGCGTGATTATGGTACTTAATGCCACCGTTGTACCAATATTTTTCCAAACGGAGTTGAACTTGAGACGCTTCAATATCCTTATTTGTAAAATACCTAAAGGAGCTAGAAAAAACCAAATACTGCTATAAAGCAATGACTCTGAAATATAAAACCCAGTAGTATGAACTTTGCTAAATAAAAAATCCTGAAACACTGTTAATCCAATTACCAGAACAATAAATCCAATCCAAAGCTCAGGCTCTTTTGTGCCTCGAGGAATTTTTAGAAATCTATATTTTATCGTTCGTTGCATGGTGTTTCAAACGCCAATACACAACCCTATCAAGGTTGAATAGTTACTATTTTTAGCATTACCAATTTAATGAAATCTATTACAATTCTAAAATGTAACCTCCGACAACTAAAGTCCCTCCAAAAAATCGTCAGCCTTACTCAGGTGACCTTCCCTTTTCTCGTCACCCATTTTATCTAAGGTCTTGACGAGCATTCCCAGTCTTGGATTCTGGGTAAAAAAATCTCGGTGGACATGCATAAACCTCCAGAAGAGTGCATCCCAAGTCACTTGCCAGTCACCTTTGGTATTGTTGCTCATCTTC
This sequence comes from uncultured Marinoscillum sp., assembly GCA_964351885.1. Lineage (GTDB taxonomy): Bacteria > Bacteroidota > Bacteroidia > Cytophagales > Cyclobacteriaceae > Marinoscillum. The sequence goes on along the minus strand of CAYGPP010000178.1, from coordinate 694 downwards.
ATCAGGTAATTGCTCCCGCTGATGTATGGTTTGGTGGACATCAACCCTCCGTCTGCAAATTGGCTCATGCCATAGATATTGGGTACCATCACCCAGTCATAGGCATCTATGAATAACTCCATGAACCAGCGGTACACTTCGTCCGGATCAAACTCGCACAGCATCATGAAATTGCCTAGCACCATCAAGCGCTCTATGTGGTGACAATATCCCGTGTTGAGTACTTTCTTGATGGTAATATCCACGGGATCTATTCCCGTAGTTCCATCGTAAAATGATGCAGGAATCTTGCGGGTAAAGTGCCAGTAATTCTTGGTGCGCTCTTCGGTTCCTTTCACTTCATATACGCCACGGATAAACTCCCGCCATCCTATAATCTGCCTCACAAAACCTTCTAAGGAGTTGATGGGGATATCGTTGTGTTTGGCGTGATTGAGCGTCTGATCGATGATGGATTTAGGACTCATCAGCCCAACATTGAGCACGGGCGTCAATACGCTGTGATGCAGGATGGTTTCCTCTTTGACTATGGCATCTTCATACGCTCCAAATTCTGCCAAGCGTGAATCGAGGAAATGATCAAACCACTGTTGGGAAGACGCGGCGGAAGTGGGATAAAGCGGATAATTTCCAAGGTTTCCGGGACAATTGGCAAAATGTTTTTCCACATATTCTCTCGCCTCCTCATGGTACT
>CAYGPP010000177.1:0-6584 GCA_964351885.1 uncultured Marinoscillum sp. | reverse complement strand
CGTCTGTTATTGTCAATGTCTTCATTCAATAAACGTACGTAATAACGGACGTTAATCCAAGTCCGTAATGAACAAAATATTTATCAAAGTATAATTATCCAAGGGTTGGCAATATCGTCACTTGGGGACGCCTATACCGGAACATCTGGTCCAACCTTTTCAACTTAGCTGGCCAACGGCTGTGACTAATCACAGGACCTTCCTTGTATCTTTTTCTACAGTCGCATAATCCAGCGCTGCTTTGGGTCATTATTGATAAAATAGACACTGAATAAACCCATTTTCAGCAATCACTTATTAAACATCCAATTATTGGTCAACCAATTCGCAATTTTTTAATAACTTGAGACTATGAAGAATTTCACGCAACATATTACGTCTCTTATTCATTTTGGTCGCTGGAATATGCAATTCGTTTTTGCAATCGCAGTAATAGGATTGGTGTTTTCGTGTGGAGAAGAAGATAATAATGATCCTGATCCTCAACTATCACCTCCAGAAGCTAATTTTCTATTTACAGTCGGTAGCACGGAAGATGACTATTTTGAAGTTATGTTTACTGATGCATCTCCTGGAGTTCCTAATGCATGGCTTTGGGAGTTTGGTGACGGGAATGAATCAATACTCCAAAACCCCAGCCATTCTTATTCCGCGACCGAAGGAGGAACGTATGACGTTACCCTGACAGCCACCAATGATGACGGGTCAAACGCTGTAACCAAATCTGTGACTATTACAGTTCTTGCTATGGTTACAGCCGACTTCAGAGTAGAAGTTGGAACGAACGAAGACTATAAAGACTATCTATTTATCAACTTCTCTGAAGGTGCCTCGAGCTATCTTTGGACGTTTGGCGATGGAGCAAGTAGCACTGAAAAGTCTCCAAGACATTCTTATGAGGAAGGCGGTCCATACATAGTGAAACTTGTTGCAACCCATTCAAATGGAGTCGTTACTGCTGAGAAAGAAGAAACTATTACCAAAGTCGAGTGGGTAGGAAATGGGGCCACTACTGAACTGGTTACCAGTGGAGACCTTGGGGCGCTTATTTATGATTCAAGTCCAAATGATGGAAACGTTCCTGCAAACACTATCGACGGCCTTGCTACCACTAAGTGGGCATCAGAAGGATACACAGGATCTTTTATTACCTATGATTTTGGCTCATCGCAAGACCTTGATGGCATCTCAATCTTGTGGGATAGAGTAAGAATTACATACTTTACAATTTCAGTCTCAAGTGATCCAAGATTTCAAACGGGAGTTACACAGATTTATGATGCAGAGACAACTGGTAGTGCTGGAACAAGTTCCGAGGATTTTGAAGATTATAGGTTCACAGCAGTGTCTACTCAATATGTAAGGATAGATTTCTTTGGGAATTCAGAAAGTGCATGGAATGCTTTGAACCTACTTGAATTTTCCTCACCTCAATAATCTTACTCGTTCACAAAAGGACTTGTGTAGTAAAGGATGAACAATGAGCCGTTTATGCGAAATGAAAGCCAAGACAAAAATACCATTCACGTATACATGGATCAAAGTTTTAAAGCTGAATCCTATTTTGAATTTGTTACCACTCAATTAGAAGCGTTCGGGCTGGGCGATAAGATCTTTACCCGATATTGGGAAATAGGGAGGATAGAATGAATGCGAACTGACTCCAAACGAGACTGCAGCACCTGTTAGTCCATTAATTTCTTAGCCTCCTCTTCCCGGAATGACATGACAAGGTTCAACGCATCAGGTACGACATCACTGCAGAATATCAGTAAAGATCCCTTTTGCGCTTTAGTTATGGCATGTGTGATCGCTTCTTTTTCGGATGGAATAATGGTTACTTTTTTGTCTGGATTCACACTCCTAATACCCTCATGAATCATTTTGATAAGTTCCTTCTCCGTTTTTCCTCTTAGATTTTTGTCCTGCCTAATGATAATTTCATCGAACATTTCCGCAGCAATCCTGCCTATTTCATGATTATCCTCTGGTCTTCTATCGCCAATGCCAGCGATCATTCCTACTTTAGGATGACCATCCATTTTATCCGTCATTTGCTTAAGCGCCAAGAGACCTGCTGGATTATGCGCATAATCTAATAAAACGTTGAAGTCGTTGAATCTGAACATGTTAAGGCGCCCAGGAGTCTGCGCAGGAGAAGGTATGAAAGACTCAATGGCGACTTTTAAATCTTCTATGGAAAAGCCTCGAATATAGCCAGCGAGTACTGCTGGCAGGACGTTTTGGATCATAAAAACTGCCTTACCCTCGAAGGTTAATGGGACATTAATGGCCTTAGAAATTCTCATTTTCCATTCGCCTTTGTAAATAGTAATAAATCCATTCTCGTAAATAGCCGATAACCCTCCAGATTTGGCATGCTTCACTATGCGAGGGTTCTTTTCATCAATGGAAAATAGCGCCACATTACATTTGACGTTTTTGCGCATTTCATAAACGAGATCATCATCCGCGTTGAGAATAGCATATCCATCAGGGAAAACCGTTTCAGGAACCACTCCTTTTACTTTCGCTAATTGTTCAATGGTATGAATGCCCTTGAGTCCCAAATGATCAGCCGCCACGTTCGTCACAATTCCAATGTCACAATTTTTAAATCCCAAACCGGCACGCAGCAAGCCACCACGAGCACATTCTAACACCGCGAAATCAACCGTAGGATCTTTCAGAACGAACTCCGTGCTTGCAGGTCCTGTGCAATCCCCCGTCATCATCAAACGATTTTGAATATATACTCCGTCTGTAGTTGTATAGCCTACTTTCAATCCCCGCATTTTAGCGATGTGCGCTATGAGCCTGGTCGTAGTTGTTTTTCCATTGGTACCTGCAACTGCCACAATTGGAATACGCGAAGAGGCACCTGGAGGATAAAGCATATCAATGACGTGTCCTGCCACATTCCGTGGTAACCCATCGGCAGGGGCGAGGTGCATCCTAAAACCAGGGCCAGCATTAACCTCCAGTACCGCACCACCTGTTTCAGGAAGTGGCTGACTGATATCAGTGGTCATTATGTCAATACCACAGATATCTAAGTCAATGATCCGAGCAATGCGCTCTGCCATGAAAATGTTGTAGGGGTGCACTATGTCAGTCACGTCCTCAGCTGTTCCTCCTGTACTGAGATTTGCAGTATCCTTTAAAAGCATCAGCTCACCCTTTTTCAAAACAGAGTCAAGCGTTTTACCTGCTTCTTTAAGGATACTTAAAGTCAGCTCATTTACATCAATCATGGTTAGCACTTCTTCATGACCAAAGCCACGACGTGGATCTTTGTTTACCTCATCAATAAGCGCTTGAATAGTGGATTTTCCATCACCAATCACATGGGCAGGTGTCCGCTTAGCTACAGCCACCAGTTTGTAATTGATCACCAATAGACGGTAATCATCCCCAGTAATAAACTTCTCAATGATTATCGAGTTAGAGACCTTTTTTGCCTCATGAAAGGCCACAACAGCCTCTTCAAGATTCTGTATGTCGGTTGTGATACCTCTTCCATGATTGCCACTTATCGGCTTGACCACCAGTGGGTAGCCAATTCTATCTGCAACCTCCTTCAGACCATTTTCTGTTCTGACAATGTCACCTTTCGGGACAGGTACTTCTGCTTGTTCAAGCAAATATTTGGTATCCTCCTTATCACCGGCTATGTCCACGCCGATATTACTGGTTTGGCTTGATACCGTCGCTTGGATTTTCTTTTGATTTACCCCATATCCAAGCTGGCAAAGTGAGTTGTTTTTGTTGAGCCGGATCCACGGAATTCCCCTTTGTTCGGCTTCTTGGATAATTGATCCGGTACTTGGTCCAAGCCGTACCGCTTCGCGAAGCTCTCGCATTTCTTGGATATCGGCTCCCAAATCATAGGAGACACCTGCTATTAGCGCTTCGGTAATTTGTACGGCACTCTTTGCTGCATATCTCCCGACTTCCTCTTCCATGTAATTAAAGACGACATGATAGACACCCTCTTCCCCATAGCCTCTGGTACGTCCAAATCCTACGTCCATTCCAGCCAGCGTTTGAATCTCGAGCGCTATGTGTTCAATGACATGCCCCATCCATGTTCCTTCTTCTACACGTTCAAAGAAACCTCCAGCGGTACCTACGGAGCATCTATGATCATACAAGGAGGGAAGCATTGATTTCAACCTATCTAGAAATCCGTCAATGGAATTGGTGGGACGCTGCTCCATTTCCTGCAGGTCAAGAACCATCACAATCAGCTTATGTCTATTTATGGACCAATAATTTGGGCCCTTCATAGCTCGTATCTCCCTTATTTCCATAATTCGAATTAATTAGGATTGAATTCAACTTACAATATAGATTTTCATTGAAATATAATGCTGACTTTTGCCTTCTTTAAATTCAAAATAGCGCAGAAGAATGGTTGACAAAATAGGGACGTTGATACCAATTGGTGGCAATGAGGACAAAGGAAAAAAAGAAACAACAGGTCTTGACTTTATTTCGGAAGGCATTTTGTCCGAAGTAGTTAAAATGAGTGGTGGTCAGGATGCCAAAATCGTTGTGATTCCGACAGCTTCCAGTATCCCTAAAAAAGTGGGTAAGAATTATCTGGATGCATTTAAAGAATTGGGATGTACCAATGTGACCGTATTAAATATCACCGAAAGAGCGCAAAGCGAGGACCCTGGAATGCTTAAAGAATTGGCAGAGAGCAATTGCGTGATGTTTTCTGGAGGCAACCAATCTGAAATTTCGACAAAAATTGGGGGGACCGCCTTCCATGATCTTCTGGTAAATAAGTACCAAACCGAAGAATTTGTAATTGCGGGTACAAGTGCTGGCGCGATGGCCATGGCTCACGAGATGATAGCCGGAGGGAGTAGCAAAGAAGCCTTATTGAAGGGAGCCGTTTTGATGCGCAAAGGATTGAGTTTAATACCCGGGATGATCATTGATACACATTTTGTCAGGAGGGGACGATTTGGAAGGCTGGCCGAAGCGGTGGCGACTTATCCAAACCTGATCGGGATAGGATTAGCTGAAAATACTGGCTTGGTTATAACTAAAGACGATGAGTTCAGAGTCATCGGGTCAGGTATGGTGATCGTGATGGACGCCAGTCAGTTGACGCACAATGCCCACAAGTTGTTGACGCCAGGAACACCCATGTCTATGTCCAATCTCATCACGCATATTCTTGCAATAGGAGATAGATTCACTTTAAATGATCGAAAAATCACCGTTCTCCCTATCAATGAAGCATTAGGTCAAAGCTATTTGTAAATAGCCACTTGGTTAAGTCCTGTGGAGTTCCTTTGTCCTCTGTACATTCCTTCGGTGTTGAATTCCAGTACGCAGTTCCCATGCGTGTCAACGGCTATGAGTCCACCATCGCCCCCAATTTTCAGCAAACGATGTTGGATGACTTCTTTACATGCATCAGCTAAAGAGAGGCCTTTGTACTCAATAAGGCAGGAAACATCATAGGCCACTACGCCTCGAATGAAAAACTCTCCACTGCCTGTACATGAAATGGCGCAGGTGGTATTATTGGCATAATTACCCGCACCAATTATGGAGCTATCTCCAATCCTTCCAAACTGCTTGTTCGTCATTCCTCCCGTACTCGTAGCAGCAGCCAAATCCCCATTTACATCCACCGCTACAGCACCCACAGTACCGAATTTTTCTTCTTTGTTATCAGAATGATCCAGTTGAAATCCATCGGTACCTTTCAGTTCCAACCATTGCTGATATCTGAATTCGTCATAGAAATACGCTGAGTCGGCAAATTCACAGTTCATTTTCTTGGCAAATTGCATGGCGCCTTCTCCGGATAAAAATACATGTCCAGACTTTTCCATGACCAAACGAGAGAGCTGCACAGGATTCTTTACGCCTGTAACTGCCGAAACAGCACCGGCGTACAGGAATTTCCCCTCCATAATAGAGGCATCCATTTCGTGTGTGCCATCGGAGGTAAAAACCGAACCTTTGCCCGCATTAAACAAAGGACAATTTTCTAGCAGACTCACGGCTCTTTCTACCGCATCTACAGCTGAGAATCCCTTTTCCAGCATGCCATAACCAGCATCCAATGCATCCTGAAGAGCACTTTTATATCCGTGTTCTTTTTCTGGCGTCATATGCGTTCTTAAAATGGTACCCGCACCGCCATGTATCGCAATAGAAATGTTCTTCATTGATCAATTTTAAAATAACAAAATTACTGTATTTATAATGCTTCTTGAAGGTTTCTGTCTACTACATGCAATTGAGGCTGTGTGCCGAAAGCCACCCTGGGCGATCACCTGAACGAATGCGTTCCGGCTAATGCTCATACATTTATAGTTCGGGATGGATGCTATCATCATTTGAAAAATTATATCAATTCTAGGTTTCTATGAAGGGGACGCCCAGTCGCGGACGGCTAGTCGCGGACGCCTAGATGGGAACGCCTAGTTCACCGCGCCTCGTAGGCTATTTTGAAGCTTTGGTAGCGTGGGGGATTAAGAGGCTGAAAAAAGTGTGTGAACTAGAATTGTACTTCAGGATTGAGCAATGATGTTTATTCAAGTGCCTGAATT
>CAYGPP010000176.1:0-6584 GCA_964351885.1 uncultured Marinoscillum sp. | reverse complement strand
TTATGTTTTTGGTGATCTGGATAATAACTACAATTTGAGTGTGGAACCATTCATCAAGATTAACGACAATGATGAATATCGCGCAGCAACATTGCAGACAGAAGTATCAGAAGAAGAAGACTTCCTAATAATCGAGGGCAGGAAGGATGGCGAAGATGGTTTTGATTCTTTTGAATTTAGCAAAGCCGGAGATCGTTCATTATTGACAGCAGCCCTTGATTTGACAACAACAGACACTATAAATCTTAAATTTTCATTTACATATACTGGAGGTATTCCTTCTACTTTGTTGGCATTGCCAATGCTACAAGTGAGTATAGATGGAGGTGCTAGTTTTGATACGCTATCTGTTGAAGGGTCTGGCTATGAGGATGAAAAATATTTATACAACACAGGGAATTTTGAAATAGGCATTCCTGATGAGTATTTAACCGAGGCTACACACTTTAGGTGGATTCAAACACTCAATAGAGGTCAAAATCAAAATTCATGGACAATATCTGGTATTGAGATTTTGGAAGGTGAGTCAAATGCTTTTTCATCAATCAATTGGTTAAGAGGTCCTAATAATAATCCTTCTCAACTTATCAGTGTCAAAGCACCCGACTTGGATGATTTTGTATTTGAGCAAAGTGATCCAAATGACGCGGTGTTCAATGGTGAGGCATTTGATTACCTCTGGACGATAGATTCTACTTTATTGGATGAAACGACATTTCCAGAAGGAACTCAATTTGTGTTCACCCTATCAGGCGTTACAGATCCTGAGACCAATGAGGATGTAATAATAGCCGAGACGGATGGGTATGGTGTAGACGAAGCAAATATTCCTTTCTATGTTGAGAACGATGCGTATAGTATTAGAATCTATGCTTATTTGCTAATCACCGATCCAGATACTGGTGCGGAAGAGGCCTTTTTCTTCTTTGAAGATGAAGAGGTAGGAACACTGGATATTTTCAACAGAGCTGTCAATACAACCTATACAGGGGCTAGTGATTTGGCTACATTATATGCAGGCAGTGATGTCACGTTCTCTATAGACATAGAGAATGATGAGACTTCATCTACTTTGGACGGTCTCTTCTCCAACTTGATTGTTGATTTTGATGGTGATGAATGGCTCCTTGTTGCTCAAGACGGTATTGCAGACATAACATTGAGTCTTCCTCCTTTTATAAGCAATACAGAAAATGGTGGAGATGTAGCGTTTAGAGTTGAATTGTCTGAGAATGGTCCTATTGGTACTGTTGGCGTGCGCTTAGAAGCATTGGATAATTTGACCAATCTTGAAAACGATCAGGATAACTTCTTAAGTGGAATTGTGAAACTTGATGAAAGGGAAGAAGAAGAAGAAGAATCTAGTGAAGAGTCGAGTGGAGAGTCTGAGGGTGTAGTTGAAGGTTCTTCCTCGGTTGTAGTCATGGCTTTGGCTGAAAGTGGAGATTATTATGTGGAGTTTGCTACCACTTCCGGAAGGAGAGTCATCACTACTTCGGATGTAGCGGGGGAAGACTTATCCGATACAGAAATCTTCGAGTACTATTTTGAATTTGATCAATTATCAGAGGACTTGACAGTGGATCAGCATATTGTCTTTGAATACTCCACGGATCAAGGAGGAACGTACTCACAGTTAGACACTTTTCCTGCACCAGGTAGTAATGAGACTTTTGCTGAATATGTTACCCATGAGATTTCAGACGACATGAAAGCCTCTGGTGTTAGGTTTAGATGGCGACAAAACGAAGCTAAGGGTTACGCTTATATTGATGATATCGTGTTTACCTACGCTGAAACGTTACCGTTCGATTATATCCCTGCTCAGCTTACCATCAATACACAGTCTATCAGTGTTTCATCTATCACACAGAATGATATTTGTTCTAGCGATACAGTCACGGTCAACTACGACATCAATGGTCGATTGGGTTCGGAGGTTGTCTTATCAGTTTATTACGAAGATGAAGAAACTGAAAGTGAAGGATGGTTGGAGAATTCATTTGCCGCATCAAGTAACGGAAGCGGATCCGTCTCTTTCGTACTTCCTTCGGATGCGTTCGATAGTGATTATGATAATGGACGTTTTAAGTTTTATGTGAGTATCGAAGATATGTCGTTCGAAACTGCTAAGTCATGGAATGATACCTATTCTGTTACCTCGCCGTTTTCTGACGAGAGAATCGAAGTGGCTCAGGTAATTAGTGAGGAAGGGTTTACTTACTCCAATGACATTACCTCTTGTGATCCTGGAAGCGTGATAGTCTCCATTGCATCACCGCAGATGTACTTTATGTATGAAGTGTCTGAAGTAACCACTGGCAATGTGCTGGGTACTTTAGCGTACGATGGTGAATCCAATGAAATAGAAATCGGCACATTCAGCGAGACAACTGAGATCCAAGTGACCGTAATATCTAAGACCTCATCTGGTAAGATTTGTAATACTAAAATTGTCGATGACGCAGAAGTGAAATATATAGAGAACTATGAGCTGAGCTTTACAAGTGATGAATTGGACCCAGTAATGACGGGTGTCGATTCTGTCGTTGTTTGTGAAGGGTCATACCCTAATCTTTCTTTAGCCCTAGTCAACCTCAATGGAGACGTGATTGCTGCAGATAGTTCAGATGTAGAGTGGTTTATTGATGACTTGAATAATCCAATTGACAATGCAGATTTTGGTGGAACTTTAGGGAATACAATAACCGAGGATGAGGAATCCGATGATACAGAAAGTCTTGAGGCTGGATTGTATTTCGCAAGAATTACCAGTGGTAATTGCTCATACCTAACTCAAGGGTTCAAAGTGGTAAATATTGATATACCTGAGAAACCAGAAATCATCGTAACAGGAGATATTACATTTTGCGATGGAGATGGAGAAGCCCAATTGAGTGCAACTGCAGGATATGCCTACTATCGATGGCTTTATTCATCTGATGGAGCGAGCTTCTCTTATTCGGAGAATTATACGGCTACTATTACTGCTGACGAAGGTGGAGAATATAAAGTGGAGGTAAGTAATACTCCCTTCTCTACAGGATGCTCGATTGAATCTGATGTTGTCAAAATAGAAAGTGGATCGAATCCAGACTTTATTCCGTATTCTTCATTGTTAGATCTAGAGATCGATGGTACGCGTGAAATCACCGCTTGTGATCAAACGACAGTTTCTTTGTATCGCGAAGACTACTCCGAAGTGGTAAGTGCTGGAGATTTTGATGGTATCTACACACTTTATAAAGACGGGAGTGCCATAGCGACAACTGATAGTTGGAATTTCATTATTGATGAGACGGGCGTGTATTATATTGAGTTTGCCAATGATGATGTAGCCGCTACTTGTACTTCACGAACGGTAGATTTCACAGTAACCATTACAAATACCATAAGTACTAAGCCAGTTATCACAGCAGGAGGAGCTTTGTCATTCTGTCCTGGAGGGTCTGTTGTTTTGAGGGCTACTGGAGGTTTTGCGCATTACAAATGGTACAACGGCACAACTTTGCTTGGCGTTAGCGGGGATAGCATTTCTGTTAATCAGTCTGGAAACTACTCTGTAGAAGTGTCCAATGTACCGTTTTCATCAACTGTGAGTTGTGGAAGTGTAAGGTCTAAAGCAGTGAGGGTGATCACGTCTTCTGAAATGAGTTTAAGCTTGAACGACGGTAGTACAACGTTTGGTAATATGGATGAAGTAAGCATGTGCGGTGATGATAGTCCTATACTGAACATAAACGGTGCATTGGGTAACTATTCTGTAGCATGGTACTTTGACGGGACGGCCATATCAGGTATTTCTTCAACTGCGACTCAAATAAGTTTGAGTGCTAGTGGTACCTATTATGCGGAGGTTTCTAGAATTCTCGGAGGATCACTTATAGGAGACGTCACTTGTGTTCAATCTACCTATCCAGTTATAGTTGATTACAACGAGAAGCTCGATCCTGTAAGTATTGAGATACCTTCTGTGACAACTTTCTGTGATGGAGAAGTTGATTTGACCTTAACTGCTGATGCAGGAGCTTCTCATTACATCTGGTATAGGAATGGATCGTCAATTTTCTCAGGTACCTCTAATACTTTCCAGGTGAATAGCGCTGGTAGCTACTGGGTCACTGTAGCGTCTGATGCCGATGCTTGTGAGAGTGAAGAGTCTAATAGTGTGCTAGTGACCTCTGGTCAAGACATGAATCTTGCATTAAATGCTGGTTCTGGCTCCTTTGGAAAAATGGCGGAAGTCAGTCTTTGTTCTGATAGTAGTCCTGTTCTTAATTTGACTGGGGTTTTGGGTGTACTGAGTAATTATTCAGTGACCTGGTATTTGGATGGAGCCGCGATTTCTGGGATTTCGCCAACAGCTACTCAGATAAGCTTGAGTGCTAGTGGTACTTATTTTGCAGAAGTCTCTCAGATCTTAGAAAGTTCATCTTCGGGAGACGTTACTTGTGTTCAATCTACTTATCCAGTTATAGTTGATTATAGTAATAAACTTAACCCAGTCAATATTGAAGTTCCTACGGAGACTAACTACTGTGATGGAGAAGTCAATTTGACTTTGACCGCAGATGCAGGGGCTCCTTATTACTTCTGGTATAAGAATGGAGGCCAGCCAATTTTCTCAGGGACGTCCAATACTATACAGGTAAACAGTGATGGCGAATATTGGGTGACCATAGCAGATAGCGAAAGTGCCTGTCAAAGTGAGGAATCGAACGTGATTAGAATCAACACCCAGGTGAAAGCCAATCCTTATGTGGGTGTTGCAACGGCTGGAGCAGATTGTGCCAACGGAGATGTGAGGGTTCAAATCGGGGGATTGTTTATCTCAGGTTTAGGATCGGCTAATACAAGCACTAATCAGATTTATCAATTGATTGATCAGGCCACAGGTCAAGAATTGGGTGCTCCTGTTATAGGTAGTGGTGGAGCTGTATTTACATCAGTGCCAGATTTGACTGAGGAGACATTCTTGCTCGTCGAGGCAAGTTATGCAGACGGCTCAGGCTGTTCTGATGTCTCTATCGGCGCTATGGGAAGTGCCATACCTAATAGTGTGATTTTAGAAGTAAAAGGAACCGTAGTGACCGCTACTGTTTATACTACGGGAGGTTATGATATCTCTTGGCTCAGAAATGGTGTTATTATGAGAAACGCCACAGGGTCTACGATCAATGTAACCGATGCAGCTACTTATACAGTTGAGGTTACATTTGATAATGGATGTTTGATCAGCTCTAATTCGGTAGATATTGGAGCGCGAAGAACGCAACCAATTACAACAGCATCAAATGGGCGCATGGTCGCGAATACCTATCCTAATCCGACTTCCAGTTCTATAAACCTAGATGTTCCGGGAGATAGGATGGGAAACTATTCTGTTCAGATTATGACTCTTTCAGGTCAAGTTGTGCTGAGCGGTACATTTACCAAGACGGAGGTTGATCATATTGAAAAAATAGATATTTCGGACCTTGATAGAGGTATTTATAACATTATTATTTCGAAAGGAAAGCAAGTGGAAAACATCAGAATCATAAAACAATAATCATCATGAATAAGCTATATAATTACATAATCCTTACGGGAGTTGTCCTACTGGCTATCTCCTGTACTGTACCTGTTGATCCAACACCAACCAAAATGGCATTTGGTGACTGGAGTGTAAGTGAGACTTTTGTAAATGGCCAGGTCAATGACGGAACTGTCTTTACGAGGTTTACCCTCGAGCGAGACATGAGTTATGTACTTGTGGATAATAATGGATTCATTTCTGTGGGAGAGTGGACAGCTACCGAGACTAACCTAACTCTGTCCGAATCAGATACCACATCAGGAGGGATAGTATATGATTTTGGTATTGTATTTCAGTCATTTGAAAAAATGCAGTTGTTACAGACCATTGCTAGTCCATCTGCTGGTGATATCGAAATTCGATATTTCATGAACAGAAATGGTAGTGGAGATCTGTACTGATTAACCTTATAAGATCAATATGGAAAGGCTGATGGTGAAAATCGTCAGCCTTTTTTGAATAGATTAATCCATTGAATTATTAGCAATGAAAATATTGATTGCTCCAGATAAGTTTAAAGGTTCAATGAGCGCAAAGGAAGTCTGCGAAGCTGTTAAGAAAGGTGTACTTGCAGTTTATCCTGAAGCAGATATATCAACACTTCCATTGGCTGATGGAGGTGAGGGCTCTCTCGAAATCATGGAGCAAGTCTTAAGTCTTGATCGGGTAGAAGTGCAAGTCAGTGATCCATTGTTTCGGACTATTACTTCGTATTATGGTATAAAAGGACAAGATGCCTATATCGAAATGGCGCTAGCTTCCGGCTTACAACTTCTTCAGGATCATGAAAAGAGTGCGATTAATACCACAACATATGGTACTGGACAGCTAGTGCTTGATGCAATCAAAAAGGGAGCAAAAAACATCTACTTGTTCGTAGGAGGAAGTGCCACATCCGATGGAGGAATTGGGATGGCTTCAGCACTTGGGTTTAGTTTTTTTGACAAAAATGGGGAGGTACTTTCTGCAATTGGGGCTAACCTAGAGAAAGTAGTCAGAATAAGTC
>CAYGPP010000175.1:0-6587 GCA_964351885.1 uncultured Marinoscillum sp. | reverse complement strand
ATATTTGGCTTCTCCCCATTAGAATTGATTGTTGCCCCTATAGAATTATTCTCTGATCTCGACTTTCCGAATAAGTCCTTTTCGATCTTATCAAATTCAAATCCGTAATACACTTGAACATCAGAAAGATCCGAATTAGGAACCCAGATATTTTCTTCTAATTGAGCTACTGAAAAATCTTTTTCCATCAATCCATCTACTCCTCTAAATTCTGTTCCTTGATTGTTTATCACGTTACTTTTAAATTCAATTCCATCTATAGAATCATGGCGAAATATTGGTAATCGATCTCCATCTGTGTTGTAAATAATGTTATTAGCCACTAATGTTCGATTTGGCGTTTCGGAACGGATTTCAGAGGCCGGAAGTACCTCCCGCTGATCTACGTTAGAACCTACCCCAAATTGCCATGGAGAAACACAATTTACCCAAGTATTGTAAGCCACTACCACATCAGTTACCTGTGTATATCTGTTTTGCGGCGATTTGGGAATACCGTTCATTACGGCTAGTGGAGATCTGAAAATTTCCCCGCTTAAGTTGTAGAAATAATTATTGGTAACCCAGTGACCTGAACCTATCAATCTGATACCACCAGCATGAGGGGAAGATTCATCCCCTATGAAATAGTTACCATCCACAATACAATAGTTACCATGACGGGTTACAAGTGATCCCTGACTCTTGTAAAAAACGTTATTTCGGAATTCATTGAAATTTGTCTTACTTGAAATTACCTCTACTTCACCGTCACATCGATCGAATAAATTGTTTGCCACAAGTGTATGGCTTGGAGCCATAGAGGTATAGCTATTTCCAATCTGAATGGTCTCAGCACTAGGACCTCCTTTTGGCGGTCTTGGGCCAAAATGATTGTTGATAATTTTGTGATGGTTTTTAATGCTCTCATTTCCTTCAAGATCTACTCTCACAGTAGGTCCACGGTTAGATTTTCCGGCGATATAGGAATTGCTCAACTCATTATATCGGCCTTTGAACGTTACCCAAAGATCCGTCATATCTCTCTGTGGCTTGTTGAAGTCAATAATCAAACAGTTTGTGACCGTACTATTATTGGCCACAACATTATCATCAATGTAAAACTGAATGACGGATCTTGAAGGTGAGAATCCATTTCGAAATTGCAATCCTTCAACAATAAGGTATTCACCACCTAACTTAAGATCTGATTCACCTTGAATTACAACTTCCCCGGACGTTTCAGCTCTCAGTGATATTGGTTTATCTCCCGTACCGTAACCAATGAATCGAATTTGGATATTATCCCATTTGCCGTTCGCCATGACAATTTCAGTTCCAGGCTGGGCATCTTCTATTGCCTTTTTAAGCTCAGCCTCATTCGTAACCGTAACACTGGTTAAAGAACTATTTTGTTGACATCCAACCAAAACGGTTAGGATCGCAAGGAATTGAAGTAAATTTTTCATGTTTTCTTAGTGTATTATTTAAAGATTTGGATTGGTTCCTGGGCCAATTGATGATGATCGAAACCATACTTCGGCATAACTGCCATTGGCATATTGCTTAGCTACATCACCATCGAATATATTTGATCCAGTACTCCAGACCATATTCGTTTCTGGGTCTCCTCCATTGGTTTGATTATAAGCTCCTTGTTTAAAGTACTGTAACTCTCCTTCATAAGCGTTTGATTTTTCAGTACCATCTCGGCCAATTACGCTGTATAAGTCAATTATCTGCTGTGGTAAATCTCCTTCATCCGAAAACTCTGATACTGTTAGATCTTTGGTAAAGGCTTTCGTTTCATGCCCCTCACTTTCAAAGGTCAAATACATTATGCCGCTATATACGTTCACTTCATAACGGAACTCCTCACCCAAGGCTATCCCATCGTCAGGATCGGCTGGATAAGCTTCTGGAGCAGTTCCGACCCCAGACATATCGTGCCCCCAAACAGCTGTTGAAAAATCCCATCGATCAGCGTTATCACCATCTGTATTGATTTCATAATTCCAAAAAACTGACCCTTTAGTATGCCCTGGGAATTTCTTGTAGAATATTTTTAATGGCTCGTTTTCATGC
This sequence comes from uncultured Marinoscillum sp., assembly GCA_964351885.1. GTDB lineage: Bacteria > Bacteroidota > Bacteroidia > Cytophagales > Cyclobacteriaceae > Marinoscillum. The sequence goes on along the minus strand of CAYGPP010000175.1, from coordinate 4,523 downwards.
CCTTCATGACTATGAACCTGTCCTACCACAACAGCAAATGAAGCAGCAACACGAGCATCACCTGACGTAGAAACGTGCATAACCTTTACAGTACCTCTTAGTCTGCCTCCTTCTTTTGGCGTCCAATGTCTTTTTTGACCTAATTCTGTTCTTGTGTTGTGAGAAGTTCGAGAAGTAATGCCGCTATTTGGTGTTTTGTAAACCACCCAATCCATTCCATCATTGGCAATATAGAAATAATCTTTATCCTCAAAATTCTTAAGACTTTTTGTGGATTTTCCATTTCCCAATAAGATTTTCCATTGGTCATGTGACTCAATCAAATCACTTGGAAATTCCACCTCACTCGCTGGTTTGTTCTCTCTATTTCCGTGATTTGATCCGGCAGTACAACTTATCGTAAACGCAACAATTGAAAACAGAAAAATGGGCGCAAGAACTTTCATATAGCTCGATGGAAATGAATTGAATCTAAAAAATTAATCCAGTATTACGTTCATAAACTTTCTTATTGATAGGGAAACCTAAAAAAATGCATAGCCTGCACTAAGTGAATATGAATACAACAAACGTATCTCGTTTCAAACACTTGATTTTTAAGTTTTATTAAAATGATAGGTACTAAGTTATTATATTTACAAATTGATCGACCAATTTATTATCGACCATTTACAAAACTAGTGAAAAATGCTCAGAAGCCAGTTTCGTCCACTATTTTGGTATTTTATTGAACGCGTGTTAAAATTTATAACTATGAAAGTATCGAAATATCTGTTCGCAGGATTAATGGATTGTTACAATAAACCTCTTAATTCCCGATTCATATTGGTGCTATTTGTGTTGGGTATATTCACTCATGGGACTACAGCACAAGATTTAGACCCCAACCTCCCACCAAGTGGAAACTTTGATCTTTCATACTGGAAATTGACCCGACCGAATCAACAGGAAGTACCGCAAGACGTACTGACAAATGGGTTTACAAGGGCTGATGAGTTTTACACAGACTCCAACACGGGTGCAATGGTCTTTTGGTGTCCAAATGATGGTCTGACAGGTGGCAGCACGTACCCAAGAAATGAGCTCAGAGAAATGATCAGGAGAGATGATACCAGTATCCCAACACAAGGAATAAATGGGAATAACTGGGTGTTTTCATCATCAACTATGGAAAACCAAGAAGCCGCAGGAGGAGTAGATGGAGTTTTAACAGCTACTGTCGCTGTAGATCATGTGTCTGAAACTTCTGATGAAAATCGCAAGATAGGTAGGGTTATAGTTGGGCAAATACATGCATCTGATGACGAGCCTTGCCGCTTGTATTATCGCAAATTACCGGGAAACTCGAAGGGATCAATTTATTTAGCGCATGAGCCCACCACAAGTGCTGAGCAGTGGTATGATATGATCGGAAGCAGAGCCGATAATGCCCCCGATCCAGAAGATGGAATCGCACTAGGGGAAAAGTTTAGCTACGAGATTAAGGTAGTGTACAACACTTTAACAGTGACTATCATGAGAGCGGGTAAAGATGATGTTGTTCAGGAAGTGGATATGACAAATAGTGGCTTTTCGGATGATTGGATGTATTTCAAAGCCGGAAATTATAATCAAAACAATGCTGGAGATGCTGACGAATATGCACAAGTATCGTTTTTCGCATTAGACGTTACGCATTCTGCTCCTACTCCACCAACAGGATATGCTGCTCCATCCGACATTCCAAGATTTCAGCCTTTTCTCGCTGAATGCAAACTGCAAGCTCCCAACAGTTCAACGCTTAGGGCCAAAGATGCACTTGATGGCTATACGCATCCCGAGTATTTCTATGTTGTTAACGGTGATAAAATCCTTTTTCACCAAACAGGTGACAGCAGACGTACAGAGCTCCGAAACGAAACGAATTGGGATCTCACCCAGGCTAACCGATCCCTACATGCAAGGATTGATATTGCAAGTCAGACTTGCGATCAAGTTACCATATTGCAAATCCACGATGATGCGAATGCAGGAACTGGACCGAATAAACCACTATTAAGAATTTATAAGCATCAAACTAAAGAACCAGCTAATCACATATGGGCAGTAATTAAAACTGATGACGTAGGAATTAATAACGATCATATTGATCTTGGCGAAGACCCGGGAGGCTATTTTAACTGTGATATTAGATTGGTAGATGGTAGCATGATCATCGATTTTAATGGTGAAGAAAAGGTAAATATGGATGTCTCCTTTTGGACCTGGCCAAGCTACTGGAAAGCAGGAGTTTACCTTCAGGATGAAGGTGAGGCAACCGCACATTTTGATGAGTTATTTGAAGAAGATGGTACTCAACAAAATCGATTTCCATCGATAAGTATTACTTCTCCCTCAAATGATGCGAATTTTGAACCTGGAAGTGACATCACTATTACCGCTGATGCAGATGATTCTGACGGTACAATTGAAAAGGTTGAGTTCTTTGAAGGCAATACCAAGCTTGGAGAAGTCACTTCGTCTCCCTACTCATTTACATGGACTGGTGCAGCGAATGGAGATTATACCTTATCAGCTAAAGCTACAGACAATGAAGGAGTTTCAAGAACATCTTTGGGAGTTGATATCACAGTTAGCACACAGGTGGATGTAACGGGAGTAGTTCTGACTGAGGTCGGGGCACTTGCAGTCGGAGGTACTCTTCAGCTGGAACCGGTAATTTCTCCTACCAATGCTACCAATCAAAAAGTCTCTTTTCAAACTGATGACGCAAGTGTTGCAATCGTGAGCGAAAGCGGATTGGTGACTGGGATTTCAGCAGGAACGGCGACAGTCACAGTGACGACTGATGAGGGAGGATTTACTCACTCGAATATCATAAATATCTTTGCCCCATCCACGGAATTGAATTGGGCTTTAGGTCAAATAGTTACCGGTACAGGAAGTGCTGATGGAGAGAATGTTCCTGCGAATCTCGTAGATGGAAATACAGAGTCTAGATGGTCTGTTCAACCGTTCCCACAGTCTGCTACTGTTGATTTAAGAGGAGATATTACGATTAGTCAAACGGAAGTTACATGCTTTGAAGGCAGAGCGTATCAATTTATAATTGAAGGTGCTTTAACTGAAAATGGAACATATACCACCATCGTAGACAGGTCAAACAACTCAACACCAGGAGTAGCAGATATGCCAATCATTGATGTAGTTCAGGGCGCTGTAGCTAGGTATGTAAGAATAACCGTTTCAGGGGCGAATGTTTACACTGGTGATTGGGTTAGTTTAACTGAACTGAGGGTATTTGGAGAGGGTGAGCGACCTTATGTGCCGGTCACGGAAGTTTCTTTAGATCAATCAAGCGTTGCACTTTTTGAAGGGGAAACTCAACAACTCACAGCAACTGTTGGTCCAACGACTGCAACGAATACTAATATTAGTTTCAGTTCAATTGATGCATCTATAGCATCTATTGATGCTGATGGATTGGTCACCGCGTTATCAGAAGGAACAGCAACTGTCACTGTCACCACGGATGACGGAAGCTTTACAGCATCGGCGGAAATCACAGTAACCAAACTTATAAATATCATTGGGGTGACTCTAGATCCATCAGATATCTCACTTGTTTTGGGGGAAACTCAACAACTGACAGCAACGATTAATCCCTCAAATGCAACCTTTAAAGATGTTATATTCAGTTCAAGCGATGCATCTGTAGCATCGATTAATGGTAATGGCTTGGTTACCGCAGAAACAGAAGGAATAGCGACTATTACAGTAACTACGGATGATGGAGACTTTACCGCAACAACAGAAGTCACAGTCACCGGCCCTTTAAATGTGCCAACCGTGCCTAGCAAGAAAATTTGGTTAACTCCCAATCCGGCAACTTCCTTCGTGAAGATCAATGGAGCAGAAGGTTTTCGTAGCGTAATAGTCTTTGATCAAACAGGAAGGATTGTTATGCTGAGAGATATTTCTAAAACCAAATCACTGGATATTCAGAGCTTAAAAGCAGGTATTTATTACATTAAAATAGAAGGAGACTTAGAGACTCAAGTATCAAGGCTTCTTAAACACTAATTTCAAATAAACCGCCATTGGCTAAATAGCTTAAGCTTCAATACGGATCGAATAGTACCTGGAAAATATCATGCACAATGCATGCATAAGTCCACGAGCAAGAAAATGTGAAAAATGTGAACTAAATTGATCAAAAATTAAGAATTAAATATATGACCGTATTTCGGTCGATCAATTGTTCTATTATGGCAAAAGAGATTCTAAACAACTTCAGTGAAATCAAGGTTGAGAAAACTTCTGATATTATAATTAAACAAATTAAACATCTAATTTCTTCAGGACAGCTACGTCCTGGTGATCGTTTACCTTCAGAAAGATTATTGAGCGAGCGCTTTGGAGTTGGTAGAACATCCTTAAGAGATGCTCTTCAAAAACTAGAATTTTACGGGATACTTAAGACTTTGCCTCAAAGTGGGACTGTTGTTGCAGGAATTGGTATCGCCGCTTTGGAAGGTTTGATT
>CAYGPP010000174.1:0-6808 GCA_964351885.1 uncultured Marinoscillum sp. | reverse complement strand
GATGCATTGACTTATTCGATCACAGCGGGCAATGCAGATAATGCATTTGCCATTGATGGCAGCACCGGTGAATTGACCGTAGCGACTAGCTCGGCATTGGATTTCGAAACGACTCCTACGTTTATGTTGACCGTTCAGGTAGCTGATGCAGCATTGACGGCATCTGCTATGATCACGATTGATTTGAATGATCTTAACGATACAAACGTAGATCCAGAGATTGTTGCACAGACATTCAGCATCGCTGAGAATAGTGCAACAGGAACAGCAGTTGGAACTGTCTTGGCTTCAGACGCGAATGGAGATGCATTGACTTATTCTATCATTACAGGGAATACCAATGATGCTTTTGCTATCGAAGCAAATACGGGAGTTATAACTGTATCAACGAGCAGTGAATTAGATTTTGAAGTCACTCCGACTTTCACCTTGACGGTGCAAGTATCAGATGGAAGCCTCACCGCATCGGCGGATATGACCATTAACCTTACCGATGTAGATGAAACGGTCAACCAAGCACCGCAGATTAATGCACAGACTTTTAGCATAGATGAAAATAGTGCAGTTGGGACTTCAGTAGGTACGGTAGCAGCATCTGATCCAGATAGCGATGCATTGACTTACTCGATCACAGCAGGCAATACAAGTGGCACTTTCGGTATTAACGGTTCAACAGGATTGTTGACAGTAGCTAATGTTTCAGCTTTAGATTTTGAGATAAATCCTAGTTTTTCATTGACAGTACAAGTCTCTGATGGAACTTTGAATGCTTCAGCAATTATCACGGTCGATTTGAATGATTTGAACGAAAATCAGTCACCCGCTATTGATGATCAGTCGTTCAGCATCCAAGAGAATAGTCCGTCGGGTACCATAGTTGGTAGATTAGTAGCAAGCGATCCTGATGGTGACCAATTGACCTATTCAATACTGAGCGGAAATGAACTTGGCGCTCTTGCTCTTGATATGGTTAGTGGAAATCTGACTGTTGCCAATAAGGATGTACTAGATTTTGAGGCGATTAATTCAATCACATTGACCATAGAAGTATCTGACGGAAGCCTTACCTCAAAGGCGATCGTGTTTATTTCAATTATTGATGTTGATGACGATGTTCCATTGAATAGCAATGTAGCAGAGGTGAAAGTCTATCCTAATCCTACAGCGGCATTGGTTTTTATTGAGAATGTTGAGGTTCAAAGGGTGGAAGTGATTAACCTCAGCGGAGTAACTGTGTTAGTGGGATCGAGTAATACTGTTGACTTATCTCAGTTATCGAGTGGCACTTATTTGATTAAATTTCTAACTCGAGAAGACAATTTGATCACTAAATATATTGTAAAGCAATAGGCAAGTACGGAGAGTTGCCTTCAAGGTATCTTGTTAATTGCAATTAGTAAAAAGCCTCTGGATCGTAATCCAGAGGCTTTTTATTGGAGGAATGTATTTTTTGAAATTTTCCATCTTTGCAAATTTTACCTTCTGCAATCTCTAATTTTCTTAATTCCATAAGCTACCCCACCTATTAGTAGAAGACTTAATCCTCCGTCTATTGGAGTAGCCGGAGGTGCACCTTGGGCTAAGATTGGCACCACAATTCCTAATATGGCTATTATCGAAAACGAGATTTTGGTTAAATGATTCATGACTTGATCAGTTTAAGAATTTCTTGATGAGTAATCCGTCCTTAGTTTCGATGGACATAATGAAGAGCCCTTTCCTTGTAAATTCAGCACTCCACATTTTCTCTGCGAGGCTCACATTTTTGACTTCCAATAAAGAAGTTCCGTCCATTGAGAAGACTCTGATATTCGCAACGTCAAAAGCCTTATGAGTTCTTACTGTCAATATCGATTCCCTTAAGGCTAGAGTGAAATCATTTGTGATAGCATCATCAACTCCTAAGACTGTACTTGTTTTTAGTAATAGGTTGAAGCGATGAGAATTATTGGTTTCATCCGCACTGAAAGAATAAGATTCAACTTCGGACAAGTCTGTTTTCGTTTCTAGCTGCGTATCAACTAAGTATATATTGTATCCTTCAAATCGACCTTCCTCTAGTTTTAAAGTAAGCAAACCGCTCGCAGCGTAATCAAAACCAAGTGCTATGTTTATCTCCGGCCGTAGCGCAGGTAGACCTTGAATTGCAAACTTGTCTTCTCCTATCATCGAGTAAAGATTTAAGCCATCTCCTTCGATTTCATAAGCATCATATAGTCTGTCTACGCCCTCAGAGGCATCTGATCTTAAAGCAATCAAGATGTCACTATATAAAGTGCCATTGGATATGGATATCCTTGTTAGGTCGCTTTCTTTATTCACAGTTCTGTAGAATCCAGCGTCATCATTGTTACTGGTACTCATCATAGTAGGCGTGAAATTAATAGCTGTTGCACCAGGTATAGCTTTCACAAAAAATCCTTGGGTGGATCTTAAGAAGCCATCGAAAGTCTTGCCTCCAGCAATATTTCTTGTAGACTCATCGAGTGCGCTGCTATAGACCTCATAGTCAGCATTTGTTCCTTGAGTTCCTGCAGCGTTTACATCTTTCCATAAGTAAATGGAGGCACTGATATCTGTGGCATTCCCACTTACGAGTAGATCAACATCTATTGCTGCGGTGTATGGGTTAGACACAAGGTTGAAACCGGCATCCGCTGCAGTAAGATCTGCGGTTTCGTCATAGACCAGTGTCTGAATGATTTCACCTGCATTAGGTTTGCCCGTGAAGGTCATTGTTCCTGTTTTTGCAGAGAAATAAGCATCACCTCCGTCCATTGTTACGGTACTTGTCACTTTCGTGAATCTTGCGCTCCCATCTCCACCGTAGGCTGTAGACTCGTCATAAGTGTAAACGATATCGCCCAGAGCATCAGTAGTTGCGTCTTCAACAGGAGACCCTACTATGCTATATCTACCCTCTGATGTAGTGAAAGTAGTATTTCTAAAAATTGTTGCAGATCCCGAACCATCGATATCACCCATAGGTAGGAGTGAAGCTCCAGAAAAGACTTCTATAAATCCGTCATTGATGATATCACCAGCAACTTTTAATGATCCATTTTCGATAATGAGGGATTTTCCACTACCAATTCTCAGAGCACCAGCTTCTAGATTGTCATTTACTTTCGGAATGACTGATGCTGTTGTTGGAATAAGCAGGCTGAGAGTAGCACTTGGCGCTCCATTTGACCAGTTTCCCGGTGTAATTAATTCATCATCAGTATTACCCGTCCAAACAGACGCATCATTGGCCGCTCCCGGTGTACCACCATTAGCAACTGACGCTACCCAATTGGTCATGGTTGAATTGTCTAATGATGGGTCTGCCAGAGAAAGCGTCTTGCCAGTATTATTGGTCGAATTGATATTATCTGTAAAAGCGACTATGTCTACAACAGCTCCGGAAGCATTTTTCAGCATGATGGTCTCACCAGTGTTAGTCAGTGATCCACTGTAGTCGTATACGTCGAAACCATTCCCAGTGTAGGTGACTGGATTACTCGCAATGATGATATATTCACCTGATAATATTTCGACACCCGATCCGAATGTATAAGTAATCCCTTCAGTAGCGTAATCCGCCAAATCAACAGTGGTACCACCCGCATTATAAATTTCAATGAATTCTTCGTCTCCTTCATTTCCGCTAGGATCATGATAAATCTCGGTAATGACCAATGCGGCCACATCATCATCGTTGATTGTGAGTGTGTGGACTGAAGTTGATATTGCAGCGCTAGTGGAAGAAGTCTCAGCTATCGTTATCTCTATAGTTTCCGGAGCATCATCAGCGTCAGGCTCAATAGATATCGATATGTTCAGCATAGTAGATTCTGTAAATGTAAGCGCGGAAGTATTCAATATATAGTCACCAGATTCGTATGTACCTCCAGTTACGGTTACTGACAAGTCAACTTGCGCACCTCCATAATTTGCAAGTGTCACCGGGATGTCCACATCAAAAGAAGTATTGGTTTCGTCTTGAGAGCTTGTTTCTGTGGAAAAGCCAAGGGTTTGAAGAAGTGTTAAAGAAAAATCTGTGGTAGGTAAGTTCGGAATTAGACTTTCTCCATCACTTGTACTCTGAGTCCAATTGGCCGAAGAGCCTATTTCAGCTAAGTATTCTGCGAAAGTAGCTTTAGTATCTCTCGGACCAGAATAATAGCCTCCATCGGGACTGGCGGTCGTATTAAATTCTACGTATGTACTACCCAACGTAAGATTTGAATTAGTGAAATTCCCCTCTTGTCCAGATCCATTTGCTACACCTGCTAAAAATGTTGTTATTGATTCAGAAACAACATAGGCGAATAATGCATCACCACTACTGGATAAATTAAAACCACCAGTTCTATTAATTATTGATCCATAGCTAATACTGAATGAAGGATTTGTCTCAACATCAGCATCTGGATCGGTGAAAATCACGAGTGACCCAGCGGATATCATACTTTCACCACTATTCCATTCAAGAATTCCTTCTCCAGAAGTTACTCCTCCTGAACCATCAGGTTCATTATCTGTGAAATATATGATAGATGATGCTGGAATATCAGCTAAGGCGACAAAACCAAAGTCTTTGTCACCATCGGCATTAAACCAAATAAATGCGATATCACCAGTGGTCAATTGAGAAAATCCCGAGAATGAACCAATTATGAGAAGCAGTGCTAGGTATATTTTCCGCATAGTATTTTACTTTTAGAGGTTTGTACAATCTATTAAAAATAGAAATTATATTTAAAATAAAGAAGTATATGCTATTAAGGTATTTTAAATAAGTTACCGAATGATGGTATGATGTATCTTTGATACTTGTTTTTTTAACTTGAGGTGGGTGTTTTATTCCGGTTTCGTTCCCCGATACATTTCATATTTCTGAAACTTACACTCCAGCGGCCCATTGAATAACACGATCTTTTTAGAAGTCTTCAAACGCATATGCTTGAAGGCTTCCATATTGGAGCTCAGTATCCAAGCGTCAAATCCAACAAAATTATTCTTCAGCGTATCGCCAATAAGGCCATAAAATTCGTTGGTATTATCGCGACCTATTCGTTCTCCATATGGAGGGTTAGATACCAATAGTCCACTTGAAGTGTCAGGTTTGAAATCTGCCATATCACCTTGCTTGACGGTGATAGCATCTCTTAATTTAAGCTTTCGTAAGGAGCGATTCACGTTCAGGATAGTTCCCCCATCTATGTCGCCACCACGGATATTGAGCTTGTCTTTGACTATTTTGCTCATTCCTTCAGACTTCACCTTTTGCCAAAGAGTTGGTTGAAAATTTTTCCAATTCTTAAAGCCAAAATCATCACGATGCATTTGTGGAGGCATGTTTTGACCCATCAATGCTGCCTCGATCAGGATTGTTCCTGTTCCACACATTGGGTCTACCAATGGTTGCGTTTTGTCCCAACCTGCTAGTTTCAGTAGTCCTGCTGCCAGTACTTCGCTCATAGGCGCAGCATGACCGGGCTCTCTATATCCACGTCTATTTAAAGTGTCTCCAGAGCTGTCGATAGATATGGTGAACTGATCCTTGAAGGCATATAGGTCAAACTGAACGTCTGGATGCTTGATGTCTACTGATGGTCGCTTGCCAAGTTTGTTTCTGAATTGATCTACGATTGCATCCTTGGTTTTCAGAGCGGCATATTGTGAATGCCTGAAAAACTCTGAGAAGACCGTATTGTCAATTGCAAAAGTCTGGTATATCGTCAAGTACTGTGACCAATCGTGTTTCATCACTTGGTCGTACAGCTGCTGTTCATTTTGGGCAGTGAATTTGTGAATGGGTACTAGCACTTTGAGTGCTGTGCGCAGCAAGTAATTGGCACGATAAAGAATCTCTAAGTCGCCTTCACAGGACACTGACCGTTTATGGATTTCTACGTTTTGACCTCCGATGTTTTTGACTTCCTCAGCGAGGATTTCTTCTAGTCCAAAAAGGGTTTTGATATGTATTTTCAATGCTTGTCGTTTTCCCAGGCTTTCACACCTGCTTTGATTTCCAAATCTAAGTCATTCTCCCGAGGCGGAATTGGACAATTGTAGTTTGGGCTATAAGCACAGCTCGGATTATATGCTTTGTTGAAGTCAAGCACAATAGAATCACCTTCTGTAATTTTCAAATCCAAATAGCGACCACCACCGTAGCTCTCAAAACCAGAAGTCAAATCTGTAAACGGGGCGAAGAGATAATCTGCATGTTCTTCTGTCTGCTGAAGTTGGAGGCTTTGGTAAATCGGGAAATGGAATTCTTTATCTCCAGAAGTGAAATGTGCGATGGCATAACGGACGAAAATTTTCTTTTTGTTGGAGCTGGTAGGCATGGTGAAAGGCGGCTCATTGTACAGTCGCTCTAGTCTCGCTATAAATCTGAAATCTTCATTGATTGGGTAATAATCCAAATTCTTAAACTTCTTCAATTCCTTTCCTCCAAGGGGTGAAGATTCTGGGTCTCGGAAACTTTCATCGAGTTCCTGTTGCCATGTAAGAATCTCCTCTTCATAAGTGACTTGCGCAAAAGAGGAGCAAAAGAAAAAGAAGGCGGCAAAGGCGAGAAGGTATTTCATAGTTCTAAAAGAATTTTTTGCGGAGCTTTAGTCTTATTCGGTAAATTTAGCTTTCAATCAACACACATCCCCATGAGTAAATCGGTTTGTTTAGGTGCATTTATCTTCATCACGACTTTTGTAGCAACTGCCCAAGATGGAATAAAGTTTAGAGACTTGGAATGGCAAGCGGCATTCGTGGAGGCAAAGTCTGAATCCAAGTTGGTATTTGTAGAAGGCTATGC
>CAYGPP010000173.1:0-6825 GCA_964351885.1 uncultured Marinoscillum sp. | reverse complement strand
TTCCAAGCGTGCGCCTTCAGCCACTCGGCCACCTCTCCTAAAATACCCGAATACTGATTACAGGGCGACAAATAAATCAAGAAAAATAAGCTTATGCAAATTTTAAGAGCTTTTCGCTAAAACCTTAACTCATTTATCCGCTCATTTATCCATTTCACCATTCAATGGTGCAATTAACTTTTTCTTTAACGATAAATTCAACTTTTCTGTACCCAACAGGAACATAAGCTTAGTGATTGCAGCTTCGGTGGTTATATCACCACCTCCAAGCACACCAATCTCATCTAATCGCTTACTTGTTTCATATCTCCCCTGTATCACTTCTCCCCCACTACATTGACTAACGTTGAAAATCACAATGCCATTTTTAACTGCTTTTTCAAGCAACTCCAGAAACCAAGGGAAATTCATTGTGTTTCCTGATCCGTAAGTCTCTAAAACAACTCCTCGTAACTCTTTGACATTGAGCACAGCTTGAACAAAATTTTTATTTATCCCTGGGAAAATCTTAAGTATCGAGACATTTGAATCAAACCCTCGTTTGATTTTCAATTTAACTTTCGGGTTATGAGGCTTCATATAGTTCGTTCTGAACTCAATGTCGATCCCGGACTCTGCTAAATATGGATAATTTTTAGACTGAAATGCCGCAAAAGTGCTGCTCCTAATCTTTTGAGATCTGTTTCCCCTCAGTAGAAAGTAGTTAAAATACAGACAGACTTCATTAACTATTGGAACGCCGTTTTCCTTAGAGGAAGCCATTTGAATGGCAGTAATTAAATTCTCTCTTGCGTCAGATCGAATCATCCCAATCGGGATTTGAGCTCCTGTAAAGATCACAGGCTTGTTTAACCCACTAAGCATATAGCTCAACGCAGAGGCACTGTAAGCCATTGTGTCTGTTCCATGCAAAATTACAAACCCATCATACTGAGAGTAATTTTCATATATGATATAAGCCATATCTTCCCAATCCTTAGGGTCAATATTCGAAGAATCACGGGGCTCTGGAAATGAAATCACTGTCAACCTGAGTTCGAGTGATCTCAACTCTGGGATAAGGTCTATTACCCTTCCGAAATTAAAAGGTGCAAGAGCACCAGAATCATCATAGGCCATACCAAAAGTTCCGCCAGTATAAATGATCAAAACCGAATCAGTTGGATCTATTGTGGCGGTTGTTCTAATATTGACAATCTTGTAATTCATGGTCTGCCGAACAGTTCATTTGAATTTCTCGATGTAATCTCTCCAATTTCTATTACATCTACTCTTCGAATATCTGCAATTTTTTCCGCTACCAATTTGACGTACGAAGGTTCATTCCTTTTGCCTCGATTAGGCGCGGGAGCTAAATAAGGGCAATCTGTCTCTAGCAGCAAATGTTTCAGTTCAATCGTTTCAAGAACTGGTGTCAATCCTCCATTCTTAAATGTTGCGACACCACCTATTCCCAATTTGAAACCCAAAGTAACAATTTGATTGGCTTGATCTAAATCCCCTGTGAAACAATGAAAAACCCCTGTCAAACCCTGTTCAGAGTAAGGCTTAACCAATTCGATTGTCTCGTCTATGGATTCACGACAATGGATTACCACTGGCAGCTTGTGCTGAATAGCCAATGTACATTGTATTTTGAAGGCCTCCTGTTGATAGTCGAATAAGCTCTTATCCCAATAAAGATCAGTTCCTATCTCACCAACAGCACAAAAACTACCTTCTTTCAGAAGTGATTCGACCTCATACAGTTTCTTTTCAAAGCCCTTCTTCACATAACAAGGATGCAATCCCATCATTGGGACGCATAAATCTGGAAAATCATCAGCCATCTTCATCATACCTTCAATAGACTCATGATCAATATTGGGCATGTAAATCCGACTTACACCAGCTTCTTTAGCCCGATCAATTACTTCATTGATATCTTTTTTAAACTCTTCAGAATATATGTGGGCGTGTGAATCAATGAGCATTGACTGGTAATGTTTTGAATGAAAATTTATTGGCTGCAAAATGCGCTAAAACTTTCGGAAGCAATTGCTTCAGATTTTTAAATGCTTTTTGGCTATCATGAAAAAGCAAAATTGACCCAGATTCTGCCTTTTTTAAGGATGTCAAAGACTTACGAATGTCTAAATCAGGATCAAAATCTCCTGACAAGTGAGACCAAAACACAATGTTGTAATTTTTATGCCTCAAGGTCTTTTGTTGAGATCGCTTTAACTTTCCGTATGGAGGACGCACTAATAAATTATCTGTTTCAAATTGCAAAAGTGATTGCTTGCATTGATCGACTGAGTCTCCATATGTAATAGTGTTTGTCTTCCAGCCATTCTCATGATTAAAGGTGTGGTTAGCCACTAAATGTCGTTCCTCTACGGCTCGTTGTACATTAGTGGGGAATTTCTCAATCAGGCTCCCAATACAGAAAAAAGTAGCCTTGGCATTGTACTCGTCCAATAAATCCAATACATATTCTGTTACTTCATCATCTGGACCATCATCAAACGTCAGATAGATCACTTTTTCTTTACTCGGTAAACGCCAAATTGAATCAGGATAAATCCAAGAGAAAAAATTCGGATTCTTAAACAAATAAGACTTCATTTATTTGACACCAAACAGGACAACATAGTAATATCATCGCGATGAGGCGTCTCATTCCTGAAGTCATCCAGACTCTTAAATATTTCCTTGTGAAACTCATTGATATCCTTTGGAATTCCTTTGTTTAGGAATGCTATTAATCGCTCTTCACCATAGAGCTCTTCCTGTCGATTTTCTGTTTCCGTAAGCCCATCCGTATATCCGAAAAAGAAAAACTCTTTAAGGTTAGTGATGCGCTCAGTCTTTAAAAAGGGTAATGGATCGAACATACCAAGTATGGTCGTCCCATCGTTCAGTTCTTCAAGACCCCTGTGACTTACCAAATAGAGGGGATTATGCCCACAATTCACATACTCCAAAGTGCTAGTAGAAAAATCATAGACACCTAAGAAAAAAGTAATAAAATTCTCCGCATTTCCGCTTTTAGTTATCAGATGATTCAGTTCAATCACAATCTCTTTCGGATCTTGAGTTTTCCGTATCAATGTCCGTAGTGAAGCTTGAAAATTAGACATAAGTAGTGCTGCTGGCACACCTTTTCCGCTAACATCCGCAACGCAAACCAGGAATCGATCCTTGTCAATCTCCAAATAATCGTAATAGTCACCTCCCACTTCATCATGAGGAAGATAAACCGCCTCTATTTTTAAGCGGTCTGTGTCTGGAAGTTCCTTGGGGAATAAGAAGTTCTGCACCTTTTTAGCAATCTCCATTTCCTTGCGATACGCCTCTTGTGATAATTGCTTCCGAGCAAATTTTTTATTCTCTACAGCAACGATGATGATATTCGTAAGCGCTTTGAGAAAGGCCGAATCACTACTTCGAGAACTGTGGGCATGACCACCAACGAAGATCACGGCAAGCAATTGATTCTTATGCGAAATAGGAATAACCTCTTGAAATTGGGCAAATTCATCATCACATTCTGAAAGATCACGCACTTCAGAGAGCGTCCAGAACTTCTCTGGCAATGGGGTTGCAGACCAATTAGTCTTAGTTCCTATAAAAACCCGACATTGCCAAGACTCATCTTTGACATATAGCGCTAGCTCTTTGACTTGCAAATCCGCTAATAATGTGAATTTGTAAATACGAAAAAGATCATCTTCGGACAAATTATTATTGATTGCCTGAGTGATCTCAAGAAGCGCATTGAGCTCCAAATCTCGTATGTCAAGTCCTTTGGACATTAGTTAGAATTGTGTGCTAGTAAGCCTTTTTTGGTAATGAGATAAAAGTAAGTATTCGCCTTCTGTGCCAAATCGACATCATTGTCATCCACCTCATCATCGGCATTAGAAAGCACCTTGATAAAGTCACGTTGATGAAGAGAATTTAACACTTCCACCAACTTAGTCTCATCAATAACCAAGGCTCTAACCAGATCATTATATGAAATCACAAAATACAGTTCATCAAGAACGTCAAACTCTTCATCGGTCATTGGTAGCTCCTTCCTTTCCATGTGTATTGACCAAAAATAGAAGCTATTCCCAAGAATAGCACCAGCAAAGGATAAATAATCTCAAGCACAAGAGTCATTAATGGGTTAACTGTTATTTTAGAGAATTTGGCAGTGCGTGAAAGGAATAATGAAAGGGCAGCCCACCGAAATAAAATAGTAGAAAGTAGAATGGAAAGCCACTCATTGTTTACCACAGTCAAGGCAATAGCCAGATATACAGAAAGGTAATTCAAGAATACTATGATTGCTCCTAGTCTTATGAAGGCAGATTTATGAAACTTCCACTTGCTACTCCACCTTATTCGCTGATTGATCAACTCACTTATATTTTTCTTAGCTGGAGTGCTCACCAGACAAGATTCCTCTTTAAGAAAGCAGACGCCTTTAGGGAATGCCTTGAAAATCTTTTGGAGTAGAAACTCATCATCTCCTGTCGCTATGTGATCATTCCCTTCGTATCCATTCACATCTAGAAAAGCTGATTTTCGGTATCCGAGGTTGGCGCCATTACACATCGTTGGGTTTTCGGATCTTAGTGTGGCTGCACCAATTCCTATCAATCCGGAAAATTCCAAGGCTTGAAGAGCCTGAAACCAATTGCCTGCTTTCATTCTCACTGGTCCTGAAACCAATTGAATGGCTTTATAGGAGAATAGACTGGCGTGTGAGGAAATCCAGTCATTATCCAATCTACAATCTCCATCAGTCGCTAGAATAATTTCGCCATTGGCATTGTGTACACCTAGTGTCAAAGCTTGTTTTTTTCCAGTTTTTTCTGAATTCTTTAGGTTCAAAATCCGACAATCATAAGATAGACGCCCTTGCCATTCCATTACTATCTCTGCCGATCTATCCGTTGAATCATCATTGATGACAATCACCTCAAAATCGCTTGTGGGATAAGTCTGACGCTCTAAATCAGCAAGAAGGTTCGAAATATTTTCCTCTTCGTTTCTAATTGGAATAAGTACGGTGACTCGCAGGCTATCGGCACCAGAAGACTTAAATGGTGGTGATACAATTCGATCCCAATGATACCTACACCAGAGAAAAAAACTCACATATATTAGGGAAGTACCAATGAATAATATCATTGATCCAGATCAAATCTCAGTCGAAAAATCATAAGAACACCTACCAAAGAAGGTAGGACAGTATTAACTAACCAGATGAGTAAACAGGGAATAAGGACATAATGCATGTCCAAAACAAGTGGTTCGAAGAAAACAAAAGCACTTGCTTCACGAATTCCGAAATTTCCAAAAAGAGAAGGAATTAACGTACGAAAAAAGAATGTCCACCCAACTCCCAAAAGAAGAACTAACCATTGAATATGTGGCAGAAATACTGCCATTAGTAGCACGAATTGAAATGTAAATACAACGTACCGAATCAACGAAATGATTAGAATAAATGAGTTATCAGACCGCAAACCAACTTTGTGATAGAACCACACAGCACTAACCGAGGCAAGAGACACCAGCCCGAATATCACAATCGGTATGAGTAAGTGAAAGTAGTAGAGAAGCGAAAACGTACCAAAAATCAAAGTGATCGAAAACATGATCAGCCGATTCTTAAGAAGGATAATTGCCGATTTTTTGTAATTCGTCACTCCCACAAGGCGGCTGCTCGCATCGCCCAAAGTAAATGGTATCACCCAATTTAAAGCCAATCCTGAGAGTACCCTCTTAAGCGACTCTGAAAAAGTGACTTTTCCCTCTTTCATTGATATTTTCCAACGCAAAGCTTCTAAAAGCCAATTAATTGGCATTAATGCTAATAGAACTACCACAACATCCGGGCGATCAAACCATGGCTGAATAGACAATAAGCTAATATTGGCAATGTCGACTTGAGAAAAAATGAAACCTAGAGCAATTAAGGATAGAATTAATTTAGCTATCCAAACCATAGTGGTTTTAAATCTCTCGCTGTAATCACTAATTTGCGCTAATGTCAAAAGATGCCTCATTGGAAAAAATCATACTAGGTGTAGATCCTGGAACCAGCGTGATGGGTTACGGTATCATCAAAGTTAAGAAGTGTCAGGTCACCCTTCTGCAATTCGGCGTTATTCACATCAGTAAATATGCAGGACACGAACTTAAACTAAAAAAGATTTTTGATAGAATATTGAGTCTGATTGATGACTATCACCCTGATGAGGTAGCACTTGAAGCCCCATTCTTTGGGAAAAACGTACAATCCATGCTAAAGCTTGGGCGTGCGCAGGGTGTGGCTATGGCCGCTGCATTGTCTCGTGAAATTCCAATCACTGAATATGCTCCTAAGAAAGTAAAGCAATCAGTGACTGGCAATGGAAATGCTTCCAAAGAGCAAGTAGCAGCTATGCTTAAAACGTTGCTGAAATTTAAAGATGCGCCGCTCCTAGATGCCACTGATGCCTTGGCGGTTGCACTCTGTCATCATTACCAAGGTGGAAAACCGGTTCAGTCAGCGAAAAGCTGGAAATCATTTTTGGCTGATAATCCGGCGAGAGTAAAATGATTTCTATTCGAATACAGATGCGATCAACTTGGCTGTTTCTGACAATTCATCAGAGGGAGGATCAAGTTTCATCCTAGAAAAATTCATATCATCCATCGTTTGCATCGGAATCAAGTGAACATGCGCATGGGGCACTTCCAGTCCGATTACCGTTACACATACTCGTTCGCAAGGGATAGCTTTTTCGATTGCCGCAGCAACTATCTTGGCAAAGAGATGAAGCCCTGAAACCGTCTCATCAT
>CAYGPP010000172.1:0-6907 GCA_964351885.1 uncultured Marinoscillum sp. | reverse complement strand
ATCGGAGATAATCATCGATCTTAAGTTTTAGGCTTTTTGCTTCTACTTGTTCTTCATTTAATGCCCATATTGTTTCACGCAACATTTTCATGCCTGATCTAGCAAACTCTGTGACCTTACCCAAGTAATCTTTCGTATCCACTATTTCCTTCTTTCCCCAGCTCAAGTACAAAAAATCTAACCTAGAAATGATGTAAGCGAAATGCGTCCCAACACTATCGTGTAGGTCTCTACTTATTCTTTCTCGTTCATGTTGAATTTTTGCTTTGGTCTCTAACTCAGCCAATCTTATTTTAAGTTTTCTTCTAGATAAGTAGTAGATCATAGCTGAGATCATCCCTCCAAAGGAAATGACGATCATGACAATAAACCACCACGCTAACCAAAATGGAGGGTGTACTTTGATCAGTAGTGTTCTTTCTGAACCTGAAAACTGGTTATTTCTACTGGCATTTTTTACTCTCAGAACGAAATTATCATAAGGTAATGATGAGTAAGTGATTCGCAAATCCGGCTGGTCAGCTACCACCCATTCATCATCAAAGCCCTCTAATTTATATTCATATATCAGGTTTTGTGGATCAATGAAATTGGGAGACACAATCTTCATGGAGAATACTTTATCCTGTGCATATAGATTTAAATTGTGAGCAGTGTCAATGGACTGATTTTCAGCCTCTTTATAGTTTATTAATAGTTTTTCGAAGTGAATTTGCGGGCTCTTCTCGTTCCATGAAATGCTGTCGGGGGAAAAATGAAGCAGACCTTCAACGGTACCAAAGGATAATTGCCCATCACTCAATTTATTACCTCCACCCAAAGCGAAATTGTGACTTAAAAGTCCATTTGATTTATTTAGGTTGACAAAGGAAGTTGTATGAATATCGAATACACTTAGTCCTCCATTTGATACCATCCATAGCCGATCATGATCATCAATGAGCATATCATGAATAACATTATTTGAAAGCCCATCTCTTGTTGTGAAATGTGTGAATGTAGAATCAGTATTTAACCGACTAATACCTCCCCCATAAGTTGATATCCAAATTGTTCCTTGAGAGTCTTCCTGTACAGAGGAAGCAAAATTAAAGTTGATGCTTTTGGGAGCATTTTTGATATACGGCAAAAGTCTAAATGAGAATTCGGGTGTGAAGTAGCCAACACCGTTGAATGATCCAACCCATAAGTTGTTTTGGCTATCTTCAAACATGTCAAGAACGTAAAAGTCGTTTCCTGTTTTTTTCTGCATTGAAGTAACTTTTCCTTCTGTACTGATGACTGAAACATCCGAATGACTTCCTATCCACATATTTCCAATTCCATCTTGGTGGAAATTGGTGATAGCGTTTTTATTTGGAGATTGGTAATCGAATAATACAAAAGAGGTTCCGAAATAGGACTTTTTATACACCAGCCCATTGCTCGTGCCTGCCCAAGTTGTTCTCTCGTCATCTATGTATACACTGGTAAAAGAGTGATCGCTGAGAGACTCACTTTGATTTGAAGATTCATTTTTAGAGCGAATGATTAATCCATTTTGAGTTCCTAGAATATATTCATCCTCAGAATCAGTTGCAAACCATACAATATTGTTGTTGGTTTTGGAATATTGGAACTGATCCCAGCGAGGGTTGTAGATCATAAGCCCTTGGTTCGCAGTACTAATCCAAAATAGGCCGCTATGATCTTTGTAAATGTTATGTATTAGGGTTGTTTTTAAGTCAACAGGACTGGTATTTATGCTTCGATAATGAAAAGTGCTTGGGTCAAGCATGAAAACTCCTTTAGAAGTCCCCACCAACACTTCATGTAAGGATTTAGAGCACATTGAGAATGTCGCATTGCTTCGGATGTTAAGAATTTGCCTCATGCTATCTGTATGGATACCAATAATGCCTCCTTCGTGGGGAATAATGATTATTGAGTCTCCGATTAGCATGGATTTATCCACTATCGGAACTGAAAAAGGATCCTTGAGATTGATGGTATCAGAGCTATTAAACTTAGTTATGTAGTTTTCAGTAATTAGCCAAAGACCAGTTTTGTTGATCACGAATTGTTTGAAGCTATCCTGTGTTTTAAATAGTGTTTCAATTAAAGTTTCAATTTCTGAAATTGCGTTGGTAAGAGGTAACTCATGATTTATTCGAACAAGAGTGTAATTTTTCCCATCAGATCTTGCCCAATACATCCACTCATCATGCTGTTGAAGGCTCCAAACTTGTGGGATGGAAGCTGTTTTGTCTCTGAGTTTGTGAAAACGACGTGTCTGTTTATCAAATACATTTATCCCTTCACGTGTTGAGAGCCATAAACGACCCAAATCATCTTCTATCATTTGAATGATAAAATTGTCTGATACCGAAAATGAATCTTCAAGATCAGGTCTGAAAATCTCAAAATCATACCCATCATACTTATTTAACCCATCTTGTGTAGCTATCCACATGTAGGAATCTTCATCTTGTAGGACTTGATTCACAGAGTTTTGAGAGAGCCCATCGTTGGTAGACAATGTCCTCAGCCTTATTGTTTCTTGAGAAAATACAAAACAACAAGTCAAAAAATAGAAGATGAGATAGGATAAAACCTTCATAGTGGTTCTAGAAATTTAGTCTATCAAATATTCAAACCCAATTGAGGAGAAAGCTCTTTTTTAATATTTTAATCGTATTGAAATTAGAGTTATTTAAACTTGAGCTTCTTAACTGACCGAAAGCCAATGGATCCATTTGAATATGTAGTTGTTCTTTTCTCACTAATATTAGGATTGGGCATTGCTCAATTACTAACGGGAATAGCTGACATCATCTCCAACCTCAAAAATGTCAAAGCTGGATATGCACATAGCATTATGATATTTAATGTATTCATTTTGCACATTCAGGAGTGGTGGTATAGCTATCAATACATTTATGAAGTTGATGTATGGACACTTCCTTTGGTCATGTTCTTGTTGGTCTATCCCATTTTGCTATTTCTCTTGGCTCGTATGCTTTTCCCAACAGGATTAAGAGGGCATGAGACAAATTTGGATGAGTACTATTATGATCAATGGAAGTGGTTTTACAGTATTATTCTGGGTATTGTGGTTGTAAGTTTCCTTCAGAATATTATCGTATCCGGTTGGGCGATAAAGAGCCAGATCCTGCAATATGTTATGGCCTTCATTATTATCATCTTCCTTTCTCTAGATGTGAAAAACAAGAAAGCCCACAATGTCCTTTTAACATTGCAGGCTATTATCTGGATCGTGGCTATGATCCTGGATCCTTACGAACTGGAGGTGTGAGCTAGTTAATTAATCAATTGACCCCACCACACGTTTCATAAATTCATTAAGAGCTACTTTCTGATCTTTTCCACCTTTGATTTCCTTTGAGACCTCAAGAGCTCCAGATAGATTAGAAATCAATTCACCAATTACGTCAAGCTCTTCATCTTTGATGCCTTTAGCCTCAGTCATGTGCTCCAAGAGCTCCATGGTTTCCACTACCCAATCTTCGTCGTTTTGATCGACAAATTCTATGATATTTTTAATTAGAGGTAATCGCATGGAGTACTTCAGTTATGGTTTCTTGTTTGTTTCCTGAGAGGTTAGCCACTAGTTTACCCCCTTTGAATCCAGCGAATGTTGGTAGGTTTTTAACCTCGGCTAAAGCACGAGAATCCGTGAATTTTTCCGCATCAACATATGCGAAGACTGTGTCTTCATTTTCACCTGCCAATCTCTTGAATTTTGGCTTTACAATTCTGCAACTCCCACACCATGAGGCTCCATATTGCACAATCACCTGATCATTCTTAGTGATCAATTCTTTTAAGTTGTCTTCCGTAAGTTCAATCATCTTCGTACTGTTTTTGTTAAATGCCTACGCAAATATTTAATTAATTATTATTATGAAATCTATCTACTCATAATTTTAAGTTATCATTGATTAAGTCAATCTTACCTCCCAGTAAAGGTAATCAATCATCCGATTGACTATTCGATCAAACCTACATTTGATTAGATTTGAGTATAACAGTGATGAATATGCAAATCAACGATAAGTCCGGACTTCAACCCTACATCCCTAGCACGACCAGTTATGATAACATGTCATACCGTAGAAGTGGCAACAGCGGAATTCGGCTACCTATGATCTCTCTTGGTTTATGGCACAATTACGGCTTTGGGGATGACCTATTGAAGGGACAGGAGATTCTTCGAACCGCTTTTGATAATGGCATTGTTCATTTCGACTTAGCCAATAACTATGGGCCACCTTACGGGGCTGCGGAGACTAATTTTGGCCGATTGCTTCATTCAGATTTCTCCAATCATCGGGACGAACTTTTCATTTCCACTAAGGCAGGGTACGACATGTGGCCTGGGCCTTATGGTAATTTAGGCTCTAGAAAATATCTAATTTCTTCTCTTGATCAGAGTTTGAAACGAATGAAGTTGGACTATGTAGATCTATTTTATCATCACAGACCAGATCCCGACACTCCATTAGAGGAAACCATGATGGCACTTGATCATATTGTAAAGTCTGGCAGGGCTCTATACGTTGGAATCTCAAATTATCAAGCGGAGGAAGCTGCAAAAGCAATAGAGATTCTAGATCATTTGGGTACACCATGTTTGATTCATCAGGCACGTTATTCCATGTTTGATCGGTGGGTAGAGTATGGATTATTGGATGTGCTAGGAAAGAGCGGAGTTGGTTGTATCGCTTTCAGTCCCTTAGCACAAGGTCAATTGACTGATAAGTATATTGAGGGTATTCCTGAGAATAGTCGGGCAGCAAAGGCGATGACTTATTTGGAGAAAGAGACTGTTGAATCCAATATTGAAAAAATCAGATCACTTCACGGGATTGCTCAAAATCGGAATCAGTCGCTTAGTGATATGGCAATATCATGGTTGTTAAAAGATGAGAGAGTTACCTCTGTTTTGGTGGGAGTGAGTAGTGCTGATCAGCTTAAAAGCAATGCTAAAGCACTTGATAATTTGGTGTTTGATCAATCTGAGTTTGAGGCGATTGAGCATATTTTAACTTCCTAAACCGGAATATGGCTTACCTGTAAAATATTTTCCAATAGGGAGTCTTTGCTTTTAAAGCCACTTAGTATGTACTTATTCTTGCTTGGTTTTCTTACGTTATTTTCTCAACCCATTATCATTCAAAGTGATACAGATGAGTTGTTGGTGGGATTGAACAAGCTGGAATACTACGAAGACAAAAGTGGTACATTGACTTTTGATGATGTTTCTAAGGGCGAGTTCCAAACTAAATTCCAGTTCAACTCCAATTTCAAACCTACCGATTACAACACGACATCAAATTATTGGGTCAGGCTCAACTTCGAAGTACGAGGGGATCAAAAAAATTACTTACTAGAATTCTATGATCAAACCATTGACAACCTTGAAATATATGTCAAGCATGAATCAGACAGCATATTTAGGCTGTATCACATGGGAGATAAACTGTCCTTCTCAGCCAAACCATTTCATCATAAAAACTTTGAAGTCCCGCTACCAGAGAATGGTGCCTATCAATGTTATTTTAACGTAAAGAGCCATGAATATGCTGATATACGCATAGCTATCAGGACATATAATAGGTTCATCAAGTATGCGCTTATTGAGTATTTCATTTATGGAATTTTCTACGGGATGATCCTCATCATCTCACTCTACAATCTTCTTATCTTTTGGGCGATTAAGGAGATAAGATATTTATACTATACCACTTATATTCTCAGCGTTGGTCTTTATGCCATGAGTGTTGATGGTGTTGGGTATCAATATATTTGGCCAAATGCTCCGGAGTGGAATCAAATAGCCTACGGCATAGCGCTTTTTCTGTTGGTATTTTGGGCCATACTATTTTCCCGTCATTTTCTGAATACAAAAGTCAGGTCTCCTAGGATCGATGTAACTCTAAAAGCTGTTCTTTATCTGAGGATTGCTTGGTTCATGTTTGCATTAGTATTTGATCATAGTTTATTTCAATACCGAAGTGTTGAAATCATTCCTTTGCTAGTCGTTTTTTTGGCGAGCATATCCGTTTTTGTCCAAGGTTATAAGCCGGCTCGATTTTTCATCGTGGCATTTGGGATGCTGTTCATTGGATTTATTGCTAAGGCATTACTCATGCTCTCGATTATTCCATTCTATGTTACCAGTTATTACAGTTTACACATTGCGTTCGTGTTCGAAATGCTCTTTCTGTCTTTTGCCTTGAGTGATAGGGTCCGTATCCTCAAAAATAATCGTGACAGGGCCTATAGAAGGGTGGTGACCCAACATGAGCAGAATTTGAAGCTAAAAGATAAGCTCAATTCAAAATTAGAGGCGGATATATCTGCGAGGACGCGTGAGCTTCAACATAAGAATCTTCAGTTGGAGCAACAAAAGCAAGAAATATCAGAAATCAACTCCATGCTTGACTTGGACAACTTCCGACTGAGTAACGACATTAAAGTCATCCAAAAGGAGCGTCTTCTCAATAAAGAGCTCACTTATGCTGAGTTTCAGGATATTTTCAGTGGAGAAGATGATTTACTCGAAATTCTCTCGGACTTCAAGTGGGGAGAACGCTATTGCTGCAGCAAGTGTGCAAACGTGACGTATAGTGATAAGCCCGAAGAATTTTCCAGAAGGTGTACCAAATGTGGCTATCAAGAATCCCCAACAACCAACACGCTTTTTCATCGAATCAAATTTCCTTTGGGTAAGGCGTTCTACATTTTTTACGAAACGATGAATAAAGATCAATACTCACTTTCTCAGCTCTCAATCATGCTTGATTTAAGAAAAAGTACGGTTTGGAGTTTTAAGAAGAAAGTAGAAGCGAAAACAAGAGATGAAAACGAGAAACTTTATGAAATATTTAATAAAGTGAAAGAA
>CAYGPP010000171.1:0-7080 GCA_964351885.1 uncultured Marinoscillum sp. | reverse complement strand
ATGGGGATGAGTGTCGAGCGCGTTTCTGGGAATTTGACTTGGCCACTTCATAAAATGAATTTGAGCGTAGGAAAATATCTGTTTGAGCTATCGGTGGCAGAGCATCGATTGTTCGATGGTGATATCATTGAGCTAAGTCGCACATTAATTGATTTCACCATTTCTTTAGATGATTTGATAAAAGATGGTATCTCAGCATCTATGAACCCGAATCTTTGTATAAATGATGATATGCGTTTGACTCTCAACCCTTCAGAAAATGCCTTCTTGCATTTTGACATTCCTTTTTATCAGTTGGATGGGGAATCAGCTTCAGAAGTATTGAACAAGACAAGTTGGTATTCAGATACTGTACTGAAGTTTACATTAACAGAAACGACTAAGCTGTTTGACTATGGATTTATCGGATTGTACTCAGAGAACCAATCCATCAGTAAAAATGTAGTGTACACAAAAAATTGTGACGTTCTTACTCAACTAAATACCTTGATTACTGGTTTAGACATCAGTACGTCACCAGCTTTAGTTTTCCCAAATCCAAGTAATGGGCGTTTTGAGTTGATTTTGAGCCGTGACGCATCTTTGGTGAAGATTTTGACATTAGATGGGATGGAAATATTCGAATCTTCCTTAACAGACCATTATCTCTCTTTAGATTTGACAGAAGTAGGGGTTTCTGGAATATTCATTATTCAAGTTTTCAATAAGTCCACCCGTTTGATAAATATTGAGAGGCTAGTAATTACTCATTAAAATGACCAAATCGGCAGTTTTTTTTTCCAGATTGTTTCTTGCTTTTCTTGTAGGGTTTTGGCTTCTGCCTTCAGCAAAAGCTACCCATATCAGGGCAGGAGAGATTACGGCCAAAAGAATAGATAACGTCACCTTAACATTTGAATTTACTTTCACTGGATTTCGAGATTCAGGCTCGCCTATAAAGTTTGGCGATGGTACCTTTAATTTTGGTGATGGCACCACTATGGAACAAGGATTTAATGTAATAGCCACTCCAATAGATAACGATATTGAAATGGCACAATTTAAAGTTGTGCACACTTTCCAAGCTGTGAATTCTTATTTGGTAAGTTATGAGGAGGATTTTCGTAATGAAGGAATTGCGAATATGGATAACTCGGTTAATACAACCTTCTATGTAGAGTCATTAATAATTATCGATCCATTTTTAGGTCTCAATAACACTCCAATCCTGACTGTTCCTCCTATAGATTTTGGAGCAGTAGGCTCACAGTTTATTCACAATGCAGGGGCGTTTGATCCTGACGGAGATAGTTTGTCATACAGCTTCGTCACTCCTAAGCAGGCTAGAGGTGTTGCAGTCAATAACTACAGAGAGCTTATTGATCCAGCTTTTTATATGAATTTCAGTCAGGGAAATCAACAACAAAACAACGCTCCGTCTTTGACGATAAATGCTGTTACAGGAGATTTGATTTGGGACGCACCAGGAGATATATTGAATAATGAAGGTTTCGCTGAGTACAATATTGCATTTAGAGTTACGGAGTGGCGTTATTTCAACGGTGAGCCAATTCAACTGGGTCATGTAACTCGTGACATGCAGATCATAGTGGAGCGAAGTGATAATGAGCGACCTACACTAGAGGTTCCCGAAAATCTGTGCGTAGAGGCTGGTCAGACTGCTAGTGTAATCATTCAAGGTACAGATCCAGATGGAGATCGCGTAAAGATCGAGGCATTCGGAGGACCATTTGAGGTACAAGGGTCAAAAGCAACTTATTCTCCAAGCCCTGCTACATTTCAGGGTCCTCCGGGGTTTTTAGATTTTTCTTGGAATACCACTTGTGGACAAATAAGATTTAGACCTTATGATGTTCAGTTTAAGATTACGGATATGCCTGAAGATGGACCTAGACTGGTTGATTTTGAGACTATGGAAGTCACGGTGGTTGGCCCTCCGCCTAAAGGATTGAGTGCTACAGTACAGACAGGAAGATCAATACAACTGGATTGGTCTCAGTACGAGTGTTCAAATGCCGATAAAATGGAGATATGGCGAAGAGTAGGTGATTTTGATATTGAAGTTGATGATTGTAGTGTTGGTATGCCTGCAAATACAGGATACCAATTGATTGAAGAAATAGTGCTTAATCAACCTGGTGTAAGTGGTCAGGTTACTACTTACCGAGATAATAACAATGGTAGAGGGTTATCGGCAGGCGCTAAATATTGCTATAGAATTGTAGCTTCCTATCCATTGCCAGGTGGAGGGAAGAGTTATGTTTCCTCTGAAGTCTGTGATAGCCTTATCGTAGACGTTCCGGCAATTACCAATGTCGATATTCTCTCTACGAGCGAGGCTGATGGAACTATAGAGGTGAGGTGGGTTCCTCCCTATCAGATTGACCAGAGTGTTTATCCTCCAGCCTACACCTATGATTTGTTTCGAGCACCTGGTTTTGCTCCTAATAATAGTGAATATATTCAGGTAGCGGATAAGATTTCGGATACAGTTTTTGTAGATAATGGTTTAAATACTTTTGGAACGCCCTATCACTACTTTGTTCGTTTTTATTCAGGTGATATTTTGGTTGATTCCTCAGGTACAGCGAGTAGTACTAAGCTTCAATTGCGACCATTATTGAAGTCAATTGAGATGACTTGGCAGGCAGATGTCCCTTGGT
Source organism: uncultured Marinoscillum sp. (assembly GCA_964351885.1). Taxonomy (GTDB): domain Bacteria; phylum Bacteroidota; class Bacteroidia; order Cytophagales; family Cyclobacteriaceae; genus Marinoscillum. Next base: position 4,417 of record CAYGPP010000171.1, on the reverse strand, counting down.
CTAATACTGTTCAAGATTTTCCATACCATTACGTTTATAGAGATCAGGTGAATAGTAATGACCTGGGTCAGTTAGCATTAATCGATTCTGTTGATGTTGGTGAATCTGGATATTACTATCTGGACAATGGGCGATTTAATGATGAGCGCTTAGATGAGACCATAAATTACTGCTACTTTATTTCAGTTAATGGCTCTTATGATAATCCCTTGTTTCCAGAACCTTTGGTGAATAGGACGCAGATTTCATGCGCACAACCTAACGACACCATAGCTCCTTGCCGACCGCCTTTAGTTACAATTCTCGATCATATGGACTGCTCTGCTCTAGTTGCGAAGCAAGCATGTGGAGATAATTTTTATGATCAGGAAATTAGCTGGGAAGTAGATGAGAGCCTTGGTTGTGATAAAGATGTTGTTAGCTATAATGTCTATTTCTCCGAAACAGGATTAGAAAAAGATTTCGAGCTTTTGGAAAATGTAATTGAGACCACTTTAGTGCGATCTGGACTGATTTCGATCAAGGGGTGTTATAAGATATCTGCGATAGATCAATCGGGAAACGAGAGTGAATATTCAGAGACTATTTGCAATGATAACTGTCCGGTTTATGTACTGCCGAATGTTTTTACTCCAAATGGAGATGGAGTGAATGATGTTTTTACTCCCATATTCAAAACAGGAGGGAATATTAATTCACTGAGCAATGCCGATTGCCCTAGATTCATATTATCAGTGAAGTTCAGAGTCATGGATGTTTCAGGAAATCAAGTATTTCAATACGATTCTTATGAGCAATCAAACGGGATCTATATTAATTGGGACGGTACCAATAAGTTTGGTCAAGATTTACCTACCGGAACCTACTATTACTCTGTAGAAGTAGAGCGAGATGTTTTGAATACCAAAGACAGACTCCAAACTTTGAATGGATGGGTGCAGATATTCAAATAGATAATTTTAGCATCATTTACTTCGATGGAGTGTGCAACCTTTGCAATGGAGTTGTGAATAAAATTATAGATGAAGACGAACAACAACTCTTTAAATTTGCTTCTCTTCAATCTGATTTTGCTAAACGGAGCTTGATTGATGAGCATCTAGACTTTAGTTCAATAGACTCTATTGTTTTACGTACCCAAGATCAATACCTAATAAAAAGTAAAGCGGCCATTCGAATTGCAAAGATGCTTGGAGGTAGGTGGAGGTTATTTGGGTTTTTTAGTTGGGTACCGACTGTTTTGGCCGATTTTGTTTATGATTGGATTGCAAAAAACAGATACAAATGGTTTGGTAAACTTAAAATCTGTAAAGTCCCATCTGCTGATTTAAAATCCAGATTTCTTGATTCTTGATGATGTTGCTTAGTTTTGCGACTCACATTTTATTGAATTCCAACAGAGAGATATGAAAGCATTCGTTTTCCCAGGTCAAGGAGCGCAATTCCCAGGAATGGGGAAGGATTTGTATGATAATAATTCAAAGGCGAAAGCACTATTTGATCAAGCTGATGATATACTTGGGTTCAAGTTGTCTATGACCATGTTTGAAGGATCGGCCGATGAATTGAAACAAACTAAAGTTACTCAGCCGGCCATATTTTTACATAGTGTGGTATCTGCTCTAATATCCGATGACTTTAATCCAGATATGGTGGCCGGTCATTCATTAGGAGAGTTTTCGGCATTAGTTGCGAATGGCACATTGGGTTTTGAAGATGGGCTCACGCTCGTTTCTCAAAGAGCTGCTGCCATGCAGAAGGCGTGCGAGATGCAAGAGTCCACCATGGCTGCAGTTTTAGCATTGCCAGATGAGAAAGTAGAAGAAATTTGTGCGGGAATCAGTGAGGTGGTTGTAGCGGCTAATTACAATTGTCCTGGCCAGTTGGTGATTTCAGGATCCATAAAAGGAGTCGAGTTGGCATGTGAGCAATTAAAGGAGGCTGGAGCCAAGCGAGCGTTAATTCTTCCGGTTGGAGGGGCATTTCACTCACCACTTATGGAACCTGCTCGTGAAGAGTTAGCTGCGGCAATTGAAGGCACCAAATTCAATCAGCCAAAATGCGCTGTTTATCAAAATGTAGATGCGAAAGGTCACACCGATATTTTTGAGATTAAAACAAATCTGGTAGCACAGCTTACTGCTCCTGTTCGTTGGACGCAACTGGTGACAGCCATGATAGCCGACGGAGCTGATTCTTTTGTGGAATGTGGTCCGGGTAAAGTTTTGCAAGGATTAGTAAGAAAAATTGATGCGAACGTAGCTACAGCGAGTATTTAATGTGGAAATTCAGACTTTTATTGATTTGTGTTCTTCTTGGGAGTAATGTCGTGATCACAGGGTGTAGAAAAGGACCTTCTAATTCTATCAATAAGAAGAAACAAATAAAAAGAGGTAAGCCAATTCCATGTCCAATTAAGGATTGCTGATGAAGAAGATCATAATAGCGATTGATGGTTTTTCTGGTACGGGTAAAAGCTCTACGGCCAAGTCGGTCGCTAAGCTGCTAGATTACATTTATATTGATAGTGGTGCGATGTATAGAGCTTGCACATTATACTTTTTGAATGAAAACGTAGATCATGAGGATTCTTATCAAGTAGAGGAGGCCTTGAAGGTGCTCGATATTTCTTTCTTGAATCATGATATTATGCTCAATGGGACGAACGTGTCGGACGAAATTCGCACAATGAGAGTGAACAATGCTGTGAGTAAGGTGAGTTCAGTTGTCAAAGTCAGAGAGTCTATGGTGGATCAACAACGAAACATAGGGTCTAACAAGGGTATTGTGATGGATGGTCGGGATATCGGGACAGTAGTATTTCCTGATGCCGATCTCAAAATATTCATGACCGCTAACCCAAGGGTGAGAGCATTGAGAAGACAGTCAGAATTGAAAATAAAAGGCATTGATGAAGAACTTTCAGCCATTGAAGATAATTTGCTAGCAAGAGATGCTATGGACTCCTCAAGAGACACTTCTCCTTTAGTAAAAGCCATTGGTGCTATAGAAATTGATACTTCAAATTTGAATTTTCGTGAGCAAGTTGATCAAATTGTTGCCTTATCTAAAGCCATAATAAATGAAAGTTGAAATTGACCCACATTCAGGGTATTGTTTTGGTGTAGAGTTCGCCATCCAAATGGCTGAAGACGAATTGGAGCATGGTGAGGAGCTTTATTGCCTCGGAGACATTGTTCACAATAGCATGGAAGTCGAGAGACTTTATAAAAAGGGCCTTAGAATTATCGATCGCGAGCAATTGGTGGATTTGCAAGACTGTAAAGTATTGATCAGAGCACATGGAGAACCACCAGAAACGTATCAGGTTGCGTTAACGAATAATCTGGAGCTAATAGATGCATCTTGCCCAGTTGTTCTTAAGCTGCAAAACCGAATCAAACATTCATATGATAAATCAGTAGATTCTGATGGACAAATTGTTATTTATGGAAAACCAGGTCATGCTGAAGTAATCGGGTTGACAGGTCAAACACAAGACCAAGCAATAATCGTGACCACTGAGAATGACCTAGATCAAATTGATTTTGATAGGCCAGTCACTCTTTATAGCCAAACTACTAAAAGCACGAAAGGATTCTATGAAATTAAGGATAAGATTGAGACTAGAATCAAAGCTACCAAAGGAGAATTAGTGCTCGGTGACTTTGATGCTAATGACAGTATTTGTAGGCAGGTGTCCAATCGAGAACCCAAAATGCTGGATTTTTCCTCAAAGCATGATGTTATATTATTTGTGGCAGGTAAAAAGAGTTCCAATGGTATAGCTCTTTTTTCCGTTTGTCAGCATAATAACCCTCGGAGTTATTTCATAGAAAACGAAAGTGAAATTCAGTCAGAATGGTACGATGAGGGCGATAGCATTGGTATTTGTGGAGCAACATCTACACCGAGATGGTTAATGGAAAAAATTGCTAAACATTTTGAAGATTGAGAAGTTAGAATTTGAATTTCATAAAGTACTTTGGTGAGGTAAAAAAATGCTGTTTTAATGAACTGACGAAACATTTCATTTGAACATTTTTTTTGTATTTTTGTCAAGATTTTAAGTCGATCGGAACAATATAAAATGTCGAAAACGATAAAGCTAAAGAGAGGTTTTGATATCAATCTCGTGGGAAAGCCCGAGAAAAAAATCTCTAAAACCGTACACGCTGAAACATACGCACTGAAACCTTCTGACTTCCCCCATCTCTCCCGACCAAAATTGGTTGTGAAAGAAGGAGATAAAGTGAAAGCTGGCACGCCCATTATGTTCGCGAAGGAATCGGAAGAACTCAAATATTGCTCCCCAGTAAGTGGAGAGCTAGTTGAGATTAGAACAGGGGCAAAAAGAAAACTATTAGAGATTATCATCAAAGCAGACAAAGAGGTAGTTTTTGAGAAATTTAAAACT
>CAYGPP010000170.1:0-7111 GCA_964351885.1 uncultured Marinoscillum sp. | reverse complement strand
GGTTCCGATTTGCTTATCCTTTATGGATTATGAAAAGAAGGTGACAGGTGTGGGGATGTGTTTTATGCCGTCAGGTAATATGGAAGATGATATGAAAATCATCATGGATTATTACTCGACAATCACTCCCAAATTCCCTGAAAATTTCGTGACTGATGAGCGTTTTCGATAGACTTTAAGTAATTCTGGTCTTATTCTTCAAAACCCTAACACCTTCCAACCTGAACACCTCCTAACCTTTAGCAAGGCTCACAATCTTCATCTACTGTTTCGAATTCAATCGTCACATGATCTATGCCTTCAGCGTGCATCAAGCCTTTCGCTTCTCGTTTGATTGTTGAAAGTTCTTCAATGCTTTTGTAGTGGTCTACTACTAAGTGAATGGATAGGATATGAAACGAACCATCCATGGTCCAAAGGTGACAGTCATGAGTGGTTTTCACGTTTGGTAGATCAGAAAGTATCCGTTCGACTTCCTTTGGATTCAACTTTGGAGGCGTACCCTGGAGCATGATTTTTAGTGCTTCTCGTAGATTGCTGTAAACATTGTACATGATGAAAACAGAAATACCCACTGCGAGGATTGGATCTACGATTGGCCAATTGAAATAATAGATGATAATTCCACCAATCAATGTGGCTGTCCATCCTAACACATCTTCTAACAAATGAAGGTAAACTGCACGTTCATTGAGTGAATCGCCACCGTGAAGTTTCCAGGCTGCAAATCCATTCGCTAAGATGCCACCTATGGCAAAGTAGATCATCCCAGTAGCATCGGGTGATTGTGGGTCAAATAGTCTGGGGACGGCTTCCGTAAGGATCAATATTGAGCCTGCTATCAGTACCACGGAGTTGATGAGCGCTCCGAGTACTGAAAATCGTCCATAGCCGTAACTATAGTCTTTGTCTCGATCTTTATTGGAGATTTTCTGAAAATACCAAGACACTCCTAGACTCAGGCTATCACCCAAATCGTGTAGCGCATCAGACATGATTGCCACACTGTTGGTGAGTAAACCGCCCACTAATTCGATCATAGCAAAACCAAGATTGATAAAGAACGCTGCCTTTATTTTTCCTGTCCCATGATCATGATGGTGGTGACTGTGAGCCATCGGTTTTTTACGTTAGGCAGCTTCTTTGGCTTGCTTAGCCAGTTCCTTGGCTTCTGCTTTATTCTTAGAGTATTTGATGTGTTTAGGCACTTCTTTCAGTTCCCATATCAACCCGAAAAACGCAAATATTCTTAAGATATAATAAGTGATATCTATCTCCCACCAGAAGAAGCCCTGCCGAGCAGCTACTTCATAATAATGGTGATTGTTATGCCAACCTTCACCTAGTGTGATCAAAGCGAGAAGTAAGTTGTTTTTAGACTCGTCTCCGGACTCATAACGCTGATTTCCAAACTTGTGCATGATAGAATTGATACTAAATGTACCATGATACAAAAGGACTGTACTCAGGAAAAAACCAATAAGCAATGAGGAGAAGCCGGCAGTAGTAAACATGGCTAGGATGCTCCCTCCATTTACTATTCCTCCTAGCGCCATTACTGTTAGTGCTAATATTACGGGAGGAACGAGATAGTGTTTGTTGAGCCAAACCAGCTCAGGATACTTGGAGTAATCTGCTATGATTTTGTAATCAGTCTCTTTGTAATCAGGGCCAACAATCCAACCTACATGCGAGTACCAAAACCCGTAGAGTTTCATTGAATGCGGATCCTCATAGGTATCACTTGTACGGTGATGAACTCGATGATGTCCTGCCCACCAAAGCGCTCCCTTTTGAGCGGAAGTCATCGCCATGAATGCTATCACAAACTGAAAAAAACGAGAGGTCTTATAGGACCGGTGAGCGAAATATCTGTGGTAACCCCCGGTAACCCAGAACATTCTGGATAGGTACAGAAAAATACAAACCATCCAATCAAAGAAAGAGGCGCCTGTATAGAGCGCAGCGAATGGCAGTAAATGAACGATAACAAACCCTATTTCGCTTTTGACCTTAGGCTTGTTGAGGACTCTCGGTTCGTTGGTTGTTGCTGACATAATTTAATAAGAGTTAAATTTTATTAGATTTCTCAGATGACTGAAAACCGTGCAAAGATAACTATGAATGGAGAGACCTTGATGTTTTCATCTCATTTAGAAACCTGACTTAAGTCAATTTCATAAAAAAAGCGACTGAAAGTCGCTTCTCTTTTTTACATTATATATTTCGATTCTTATCGAATGACTCCAGATAGTCAGCAACTCTTCTGACGAACATCCCGCCAAGTGCACCATCTACTACGCGGTGATCGTAGCTATGTGACAAGAACATCTTGTGGCGAATTCCAATAAAATCTCCCTGAGGGGTTTCTATTACGGCTGGTTTTTTCTGAATTGCTCCCAGCGCCAAAATCCCCACTTGTGGTTGTACAATGATTGGAGTACCCATTACGTTCCCAAACGAACCGACATTGGATACAGTGTAAGTACCACCTTGTAGATCGTCTGGTTTCAAGCTATTCTCTCTAGCACGACGAGCCAGCTCATTGACCTTCTGAGTGAGACCGACTAAGCTGAGCTGGTCAGCATTGTGAATCACCGGGACAATCAGATTGCCCGTAGGCAAAGCCACAGCCAAACCAATATTGATGTTTTTCTTTTTAATGATCTTATCCCCATCCACTTGGATGTTGATCATAGGGTAGTCTTTGATTGCCTTTACGACTGCCTCAATCATGATTGGCGTGTATGTCAAAACTTGACCTTCGCGCTCCATGAAGAGGTTCTTCATTTTCCCTCTCCAAGTGACCACATCTGTCACATCCGCTTCTACAAAAGAAGTAACGTGCGGAGCTGTTTGCTTGGAAGCCAACATGCGCTCAGCGATCATTTTTCGCATCCGATCCATTTGGATGATCTCATCTTCACCGCTCATTACCACCGGCTCTGATTTTGGTGCCCGACTACTTGGGAGTGGAGTGGTCTCAGCTTTTGGGAGTGGAGCACTTCCTTTTTGAGATAAGTACGCCAGAATATCGGCTTTAGTCACTCTGCTGTCTTGCCCTGTGCCTTTGATGGTGTTTAATTCTGAGATGGAAATTCCCTCCGCTTTGGCAATATTCCGGACAAGTGGCGAATAGAACTTATCTCCTGACTTAGCAGGAATATCAAGCGGCGGATGTACTGCAGCACTTGCTTCTTCGATGATTTTTTCTGCTAGTTCCACAGAAAACAGAGCAATCGTTTCTTCGTCTGAACTACTAGTAGTTTCCCCGTCGGTTTCTATTATCGCAATGGGTTTTCCCACTTCTACTACCTGGCCTTCCTCTGCTAGTATTTTCTTCAATACTCCGGCATGAGTGGATGGAATCTCCGTGTCTACTTTATCCGTTGCTACTTCTAGAAGCGACTCATCTTCCTCGATGGAATCACCAATTTTTTTGAGCCATGCAAGGACCGTTCCTTCCATTACGCTTTCTCCCATTTTGGGCATTACCAATTCTATTGTAGCCATAGAATATTTCGTTTTAATTCATTTTTGGGTTCGGCAAAGATAATTAATTCGGTTAGTTCCCTGTAAAATTGAGACGAAACATATTTAGGGCACCAAGTGCGCTTAACTTAATATTGAGATCTCTGTTCTTTGTAAAATTAAATTTCTTAGCTATCGTTTGATGCCTATCAGAATATCCGATCCAGACCGTTCCTACAGGTTTATCTTCTGTCCCGCCCCCTGGTCCTGCAATGCCACTTACTGACAATCCTACGTCAGCATCAAGTTTTTCCCTTACACTTTTGGCCATTTGCAAGACCACTCCCTCGCTTACAGCACCCTCCAATTCCATTTGTTCGCGATTGACACCTAGCGAATTGACTTTGACATCATAGGCATAAGACACAATGCTTCCTTTGTAATAAGTGGAACTACCAGGTACGGATGTCATAAGGTGCGAGATGTAGCCACCAGTACAGCTTTCGGCGAATGCAATGCTTTGTCCACTTTTTAGGAGCATATCTCCAATGACCGCTTCTAGCTCGTCATTGTCATAGCCATACACATAGCTTTCTATCAATGGTAGAAGCTTTTCGATTTGAATGCTGACGTCTTTCTCTAAAGTTTTCAGATCCGTTCCAATGGAAGTAAGCCTCAATTTGACTTGACCGAAAGTAGGGAGGTAGGCCAGTCGGATATTAGCTGGTAATGCTTTTTCCCAAACTTCTATCATATCCGATAAGTGAGACTCTGCAATGCCAACGGTTTTTATAATTTTATGGTAGATCACTCCATCTGCAAACTTTTGATGAAGCATCGGGAGTACGGATTCCTCCATGATACTTTTCATCTCATAAGGGACACCTGGCATGGAAACATATATGGTATGGTCTTCGTCAAACCACATACCTGGAGCAGTCCCCAATCGGTTGTCGATCTTTGTACAGTTAGAAGGTAATTCTGCTTGCTTTTTATTCAAAGGTGTGACTTCTCTATTTCTGGCGCTGAAAAGTTGTTCGATGTGCGCTAATACATCCTGATGAAAAGTATATCCTACACCAAAGTATTCCGCCAAAAGAGGTTTGGTCAGATCGTCACTAGTAGGCCCCAAACCACCTGTGATGAGCACAATGTCGGCACGCGAGGAGGACTCTTTTAGACCATTAAGGATTTCCTCTCTAGTATCACCAATGGTGATTTTCCTCCGGACTTTGATTCCTATTTCGTCAAGTTTACCACTGATCCAATGAGAGTTCGTGTCGAGTGTTTGTCCATAGAGAATTTCATCTCCAATAGATATGATTTCCGCTTGTATTGCCATAAAAAATTCTTACCAACTCAAAAGGTTGTGGTATTATCCGCTAGTTTTAAGCACGCAAAATAGATAATTTTTTTACCATGAGAACATTGAGCCTAATCATCCTTTTATTCGCAATGAGCAGTTGCACAGTCCAGCAAATCCAACAAACTATCGGAGACTATCTGGAGGAGACAGATGAACTGTCCGTAGATCAAGTAAGTGCCGGATTGAAAGAAGCTTTGGTGAAAGGTGCTGGAACCAGTGTTTCGCAAGCTTCAAGCACTAACGGTTTTTTGGTAATCCCGCTATCAAAATTCCGTTTCCTCCAGATGTACAGAAAGTGGAAGATAAACTTAGAAGCATTGGATTAGGAGGTGAGGTAGATAAATTTGTAAAAACGCTTAATCAAGGTGCTGAACAAGCAGCTAAAGAGGCGAAACCCATTCTCGTAAGTGCTATTCAAGGCATGAGCATTCAAGACGCATGGGGAATTCTGAAAGGTGATGACAATGCAGCCACTGACTACTTGAAGCTCAAAACCACTAGCGATTTAACGGCGAAGTTCAAGCCAATTATCAGCAGAGCTCTGAGTCAAACGAAGGCAACTAAGTATTATAGTGACTTGACTAATACTTACAATAAGATTCCTTTTGTAGATGATGTGAATCCTGACTTGGAGGATTATGCAACTGAACAAGCGCTGAAAGGATTATTTATGCTAGTAGCCGATCAGGAAGCAGAAATTAGAAAAGATCCTTTGGCTCGAACCACTGAATTGCTTAAAAGGGTCTTTGCAGAGCAGGATTAGTTAGGGAGGTTGAAATTTTAACGAGTAAATAATGTTGCTTATCGAAGATTTATGTGAAATCATAACATTTGAAGGGATTCAACGTATTTTTGTATTATGAAAGGATTTTATATTCATTTCTCTTGTTTAATTGTTCTTAGTCTTGCCACTAGTGTCGTGGTATTGGGCCAAGGTGCCGCAGGTGGTGCTGCAGACATCATTGATGAAAGTGGAGATTGGGAAACTAATGCCATATGGTTTGATGGGAGTTCGCCTGGTTTGACAAACTTACAATATATCGATTCAAGCCCTGCAACAATGGTTAACAATAAGACTGAAGTAGTTGCTGATGGTGACTTAGTCTTCAATACAGGAGTAAATGGTTGTAAACTCTATGTAAACTTGGGAACTCTTATTGTAAAAGGAAGTGTAATTTTTCCTCCTGATAAGAACAATGCAGATATAAGGGTGGCTGCAGGAGCTACATTGATAATTCTTGGATCTTTAGAGATGGGTAAGAATAATGCGGATGGGGCAGTGGATGGAAATCTGGTTGTCCAGCTTGGTATTTCATCTTCTGGAAATGCCGCTCAAATTATCGGAACGGGATCAGTATATTCTCCCGGATCTTCCGGTAATTTTACATTTAATAATCCTGATGCAGAACAACCTCTCGTTAACTTAGAAACCGATTTTCCTGACATAGCTGAGTACATAGATAATAATGGGACAATTCCGCTACCAGTCAATTTGCTTTCTTTTGATGTGGTCAAGGATTCGGGAGCGACATTAACTTGGGCTACAGCATCCGAAAAGGACAATGATTACTTCTCCATTGAGCGATCTGAAGATGGAGTGAGTTTTTATGAGATCGCTCAGGTGGATGGCAATGGCACAACTAATCAGAAAATAGAGTATTCGTACATAGATGCATTTCCTATTGCAGATGTAGAATACTACCGACTGTTACAAGTGGATTATGACGGAGCATATGAGTACTTTGCTCCAAAGCGAGTAGAGCTTTCGTCAGTAAGTTCGACTGCTTCGTTTTCTTTATTTCCGAGTGTTGTGACAGAAGGGAAACTGACTATTAGTTCTGATGAAGCGCTTTATATCAGCGATGTTTCTTTGGTGAGTTTGTCAGGTAAGGATGTGATCAATGTGAATAACAGGCTTTTTAAAACCGGATTGTTTTCTTATAGTCTTAATACTTCTGATTTGAAAACTGGGATGTATGTTTTGAAGTTCAATACCAGTACCAATAGGAGTTTCTCGGCGCGGTTTATCATTAGATAACTTCCTTTATCTAGCAATAATCAATCTTTCCACTTGCGTTCCCTTATCTGAATGGATAAAGTAAATACCGTTGGGTTGCGCTGATAAGTCGAGGCTCAAGATCGTATTCTTGGCGGTGCTATTGAAAATCGCTTTCCCCATCATATCCGTGATCGTGATAGTTTCATCAGTTTCTTTTTCAATATTGATTAAGCCATCAGATGGGTTGGGATATACACGTAATTGAGAAGATGAAG
>CAYGPP010000169.1:0-7158 GCA_964351885.1 uncultured Marinoscillum sp. | reverse complement strand
CTTTAGTAAGCTCTTCTACACGTTTAGCTCCTGCTTCATCTTCAATCCCATTCAACACAACAGTATACCCATCTTTACCTAATCGCTTTGCAACCTCAAAACCAATTCCACCGGTTGCTCCTGTTATTACTGCTATTTTATTTTCTGAACTCATCGTTTTTAATATTTATTGCTTTTATAAATTATTCTATTTCTATATCCTTTCTTTCTTCTGTTCAGTGGTTCTACTCTGCCATAAATAAACCAAACACGCGCCAATGCAGCCATTGCCAAGGCTGGTCCAATTACAAATACTGGTGTTAGTTGCCTCCGCTAGTTAGGTATGGAACCAATTCTGCTAGTCCAATAGCTCCAATTTTTGTAGCCACTGTCTAGAAACATAACTATTTACCTAGCACTCGGGTATTATGATCAATGAGGATTTAAATTCAACCAAAGTTTCTCAGTAATACCCTCTTTAAATTAAAAATTACATAATTGGTTGACCAATTTAACATGTCCCAATTATATTACCTAATAATTCCTATGTCGGTCACTCCTAAATCTTCGAAATAACGCTCACGAAAGACCACTTCACTCTCAAAAAACTATGCACTTTAGATTCGGTAAATAACAAAAGTCAAGTCTTTTGTGTACTTTTAACACAGATACGAAATCTGTATATTGCAAGACGAAATCTACTACCCAAAAAAAAGACATTGCCCAACTATGCCTTATTCTTACAAAATCTCGAAGTACCTACCCATTCGTTTCATCGTAATTGGTTGCCTTTTTATAATCCTTCATGGTTGTAAAAATTCCAATAATAAAGATTCTGGTTCGAATCAGTCCAACCCTGAAACCACCCTCGAGGCACGTTTTCCTCACTTATTAAACTATCAAGTAAGTCCTTCTGGTTTTCCAAGGAGCATGGAGCCCGATGGAAGTACAAGAGGCGTTAAGTCAACTGATTGGACCAGTGGATTCTATCCAGGAAGTCTACTATTCCTCTACAGAATGACAGACGATAAAGCCTATTTAGAAACTGCGAAGAAATGGCTCCCTTTTAATGCATTAGAGCAGACCAATGATCGTACGCATGACATGGGCTTCAAAGTCTATTGTAGTATTGGTAATGCTTATGAAATAGAGCCCAATAAAGAATGGCAGGAAATCATCGTAAAAAGTGCTGAAACGTTAAGCACTCGGTTCAATAAAAATACAGGCTGCATTAAATCATGGGATTTTGGTGGCGATCGCTGGCAATACCCGGTGATCATTGATAATATGATAAATCTCGAGCTACTGTTCGAAGCAAGCAAAATATCCGGTGATAATTCATTCTATGATATTGCCGTTTCTCATGCAACCAAAACCATGGAAAACCATTTCCGAGAAGATAATAGTTCGTATCATGTTGTGGATTATGACCCTCAGACAGGAGAAGTCCTTCAGCGATTAACCCATCAGGGATTCGATGTAGAATCTGTTTGGTCTAGGGGTCAGGCTTGGGGTCTTTATGGGTTTACTATGGTTTACAGATACACGGAAGACTCACGTTTTCTTGACAAAGCAGCGGAGATTGCGGATTTCATTACCAGCCAAAGCAATATGCCTAATGACCGGATTCCTTATTGGGACATGAAGGATCCCGATATCCCAAATTCATTTCGTGATGCCTCTGCCGCTGCAGTCACTGCTTCAGCACTTCTAGAGCTTGAATCATTTAAGAAAGGAAACGGGTATGGCGATTATGCAAAAGTTATTCTGGAATCATTGAATAGTGAAGCGTACTTACTAGCCCCGGAAATTGATGCGCCGTTTATTCTTGATCATAGCACAGGTAATTATCCAGCACAAGATGAGCTAGACCTTCCCATCAACTATGCTGACTACTATTTCCTAGAGGCCTTGTACAGAACTGAAACTGGATTATTTTAATTGAAAAAAAATGAATAGAATTTATCTCACATGCCTAGCTGGTATGCTTTTATCAGCGGTAGCTGTTGGTCAAAATCACCAACGCACGAATTTTAATGACGGCTGGGAATATCTTGCAGAACCCATTCAGGACGTCACAAAAGTTCACGACACTGATGGTTGGGAATCAGTTGATCTTCCACACACCTGGAATGCCGAAGATGTGGTGGATCAGCACCCTGGCTACCGGCGAGATCAAAGTTGGTATTCTAAGACGGTGACCCTTTCAGAGTTAGAAAAAGGTGTCAGGCACTTTCTTTACTTCGAAGGATCAAATATCACTACTCGAGTTTATGTAAATAATAAATTGGTCAAGGAGCACATTGGTGGCTATATTGGATTTAGAGCTGAGTTGACCAATGAACTGAAAGCAGGTGAGAATCAAATTCTGGTCAGTGTGGACAATCGATATGATCGTCAGATTATCCCTTCTCAGAAATCTGATTTCTTCATTTATGGAGGAATTGTAAGGGATGTTTGGCTGGAGAAATCTGGCTCGGTGATGATTGAAAACGTGCAAATATCTACGCCACAAGTCTCAACCAAATCAGCAAACGCGATGGTTAAAATCAAGTTAGACGGCCTATCAGAAAAGGGGCAGAAAATCGCACTCCAAATTCGTGATCCAAAAGGGAAAGTAGTCAACAAGAAGTCACTTATCATTGAAGGAAGTGAGCTTGAGTACTCATTCACATTAACGAAACCAATGCTCTGGGATGTAAGCGCCCCATATCTTTACACCCTTGAGGCCAACATAGAAGGGAATGACATGGTTACGGAAACCTATGGTTATCGATGGTTTGAGTTTAAAGAGAACGGGCCATTTTATCTAAATGGAAAACGACTCCTCTTGAGAGGTACCCATAGACACGAAGAATCTGCTGGCTTGGGCGCTGCTCTTCCGAATGAAATGCATCGCAGTGACATGAAGATGATTAAAGAAATGGGGGCCAATTTTGTTCGTCTTGGACATTACCCTCAGGATCCAGAAATCTACAAGGCCTGCAATGAGCTAGGAATTTTGATTTGGGATGAACTCCCCTGGTGTAGAGGTGCTCTTGGAGATGATGTTTGGAAAACAAACACTAAGCGAATGCTCTCAGAAATGATCAATCAGAATTTCAATCATCCAAGTATCATTATCTGGTCCTTGGGAAATGAAATTTACTGGCTCCCTGATTTTGAGGGTGGAGATGAAGTTGAGCCAATGAACAGTTTCCTATCAGAATTGAATGATTTGGCGCATGAAATGGATCCGGCAAGAAAAACGGCCATCAGAAAGTATTATGCAGGTGCAGATATTGTAGATGTATTTAGCCCTTCCATCTGGTCTGGGTGGTATGCAGGCACATACCATGGCTACAAAAATGCCCTTGATAAATCATTGAAGAAGTATCCTCATTTCCTACACATGGAGTATGGTGGCTCTAGTCTTATGGGTCGACACAAAGAAAATCCGATTTCGGGAGACGGTAAGATCATCGCAAATGATTTTGAAGAACCGATCAATCAATTTGCCACTCAGAGCATCGCCAACATTGGAGACTGGAGCGAAAATTACATAGTCGATTTGTTTGACTGGACATTGAAAGTTGCCGAAACACATCCAGATTTTGCGGGATCAGCTCAGTGGGCGTTTAAGGATTTCGGCACACCGCTAAGACCAGAAAACGACATTCCTTACATGAACCAAAAAGGTCTGGTTACCCGTGACGGCAAGCCTAAGGATGCCTATTATGTCTATAAAAGTTACTGGGCAGAAGATCCATTTGCGTACATCGAATCTCACACATGGACCGAAAGGTCAGGGCCTGTGGATTTGGCCCGATCGCTGAATGTCTATAGCAATTGCGAGGAAGTGAAGCTTATAGCCAATGGCAAAGACCTTGGACTCAAAAAGAAAGACATCAATTCATTCCCTGCAAGTGGACTGGTTTGGGACTACTTCTTTGAAGAAGGTGAGAATACATTGATTGCACTGGGTTATAATGGCAATAAACAAGTGACCGTGGACAGTTTAATTGTGAACTACAGCTTCACGAAAAACGAAACACCAGACGAACTTTTGCTGGCCGCTGAGGCTTTATCCAATGGTAACTTCATGATCACCGCCACGATGGTAGACGCAAAGGGTCAGCGGTGCTTAGATTATGAGGAGCGTGTCTATTTCCAATGCATGGAGGGCGGGAAACTAATCCTTAATCAAGGAACGAATACAGGAAGTGAAGTGATCAATATGGCTAATGGAAATGCTATGATAGAATTGATTCCAAATAAGGGAGCCAGGAATATAGTCATGAGTGTTCTTAACCAAAATTTCAAAGGAACATATCTCTCGATACCAATTCCAGAAAAATAGGATGGAATGATAAAAGCGGCCATAGATTGATCCAGATCGGTAGTGTAATTTAAATCTCATGAGAAGTCTTTTTGCCTTGTTTGTCTTTTGTAGCGCAACAGCTTTTAGTCAAAACCCAACCTCAACATTGTGGGATGATTTTGTGCGATCCAAAAGTATTGGTAAACAACCCATTCTTTCTGACTATTCCTTTTCAGGCTATCATTTCTCAGAACAAGCAATACCTGACGTTTCAAGTTGGGAATACTTCGATGTTACCGAATATGGGGCTGTAGCAAATGATGAAAACTATGACGATGATGGTATTCAGGCCGCTATAAATGCTGCGGTAGTGTCATCAAATCCTGCTGTCGTTTTTTTCCCAAGTGGCAAATTCATTGTTAGTAGTGACAATGACCTGAACAAGTCTATTGTGATAAACGGGAGCCATATTGTTCTGAAAGGAACTGGAACGGGTGAAAATGGCACAGAAATCCACATGGATAAAATGAGGGTTCAAAATGGCCATTGGCAGTTTCGTATTCAGCCGGGTTCCTCCAACACATCGCCGATCACACAGCTAACAGCACCAGCTTTTCGAGGAGATTTTTCCGTATCGGTAAGTTCAGCATCGAGTCTTGAGGTTGGTCAGAGCGTTTATTTGAATCATAAAAGCGAGGAATTCGCCAGATCACATTTCGGTGATCTAGAACTTTCTCCGGATTGGACTAGACTTTTCGGATCAGATGGCGGAATGAGTTTATACGAATGTCACATCATCTCAGAAATCAATGGTAATGAAGTGACTTTCAATAATCCAATTCAAACCGACCTGCCAACGCTCAGTGAACCGTATATGGTTCGCAATCTTCGGACTATTGAAGAAGTGGGGATTGAGGACATCTTATTTACAAGTGGCTGGGAGGTCTATCCTGAAGAATTTGTCCATCACAAAGATGATATTCATGATTATGCTTGGAGCGCCATCCAATTCAAATACGTCAAGAATGGTTGGATACGAAACTGTGAGTTTCGCCATTGGAATGAAGGAATAGATGTTCGTGAATCTATTGGAGTAACCATCGAAAATGTGCTCATGTCAGGGAAACGTGGACATGCCTCATTTTTGACACGAAGAAGTTATGGACTGCTGGTCAAAGATTGCGTGGATGAGGCGAACCACCATCACGGACCAGGTACAGGCTATCAAGGAGTCAGTAGCGTTTATTTAAGACATCAGATGTCAGTGAATCAATCTATAGATTCACACAGCGGACAGCCATACACCACCTTATACGATGATTTGGATGGTGGAGATTTTCACTCCAATGGTGGGCCATACGAAAGCTATCCCCATCACGCCAGACACATGACCTTCTGGAACTTCACCCATAAGAGTTCCTCAAGCCAATCCTACAACTTCTGGTCAGTTAATGTACGGAAACCTGCAACTTACGCCGAGCCGATTTTTGTTGGCTTTCAGCCTACAAATAACGTCTCGATGCAGGGTGAACTTATGAATGAATTTGAAGGACAGGAGGTGTTACCAAAGTCGCTTTTTGAAGCTCAGCTCGACTTTCGATTGAATCCCGACAAATATCTTCTCCCATTAGCTCAAATTGAGTCCTCCACTTATGAGATTTGGGTGTATCCCAATCCTTTCATTGATGTACTGAATATTCAATCCGAAGAAGTTATTGATAGAATCAACCTAACCGATATGAGTGGAAAGACAATCAAATTCTCAATAACAGAAATCGATTCAGGTGTTGCCGTAAAACTACAGGAAGGAAACGCCTCCGGTCTGTACTTGCTTTCCGTTGAAACAAATGGCCATCTGAAGGAATATAGGGTTCGCGCAAAATAAGTTGATTTTCATACCATCTCATGGATAGGCTAAAAAAATTACTTCTCCTCTTCTTGTTAGGCATTCAGAAAGCACATTGATCCTGCATTAGAGATATTCTTCAATTGGTAATGGGGAGCCCTGGTTTTAGTTAAGACCCCCTTAATACATGAGTTTTAATGGTAGATTTTGTTCGGTAACAATTTGTCCAGAATTCTGAATGGTATTGTTTGATTCGGAATTATTCTTAGCGCCCCATAGTCTGACAATCAGCTTCACTCTATTATTTTGGAAAGTATTTCCAGAAAGATCAACGTTTATGATCCCATAGGTATTGAGTAAAATACCATTTTCCTCCGCAGCACCGCTGTTTGAGAATGTGCTTCCCTTGACAACAAGGGTGCCTCCTACTGTAGATTCGTCATATCCACCTCGATAGTAGTCAATAACGTTCTTTTTGACCCCTTCGAATTGGCAATCCAAAATAGAGATATTCTCAGCATTGTACTCACCTCTGTCATCATCTTCAGCAGCAAGTTCTAGCCCATTATTACAATTTTTGATGGATGTAGATTCGAATTTGATGAATTGTGAAAATGAGAATTTGTATGCCTTCAAAACAAAATCAAAGTTTGAAATTTCCGAATCCACTACAGTGAGGTTGTAAAGGCTAGACATGTTTTCCTTCAAGCTTGCAAAGGCATAGTTCTCACCATTGCCCTTAAGTATTACTGATTTTAAATGTAGCTGTCCTTTCGGATTCATTTCAAACGCAGGAGTTTTAGACTCTCCGATATAAGAAATGGTCGATTTACCGGCAATATCAGCAGACTGGACTGTTACTTTTTTGTTGATTCTTAAGGACGAGTTTAGCTCGTAGATAGTTGAAGTAAGTTCAATAATATCACCGCTCGAAGCATTAGCCAATGCAACAACCAACTCCTCGGACGAACTTGCGGAATGGGTTTTAGCATCCAACTCTGCTGGACGTGCATCATACCAATCAGGGCCATAT
>CAYGPP010000168.1:0-7248 GCA_964351885.1 uncultured Marinoscillum sp. | reverse complement strand
TGCTCACTCAAAATCCTCTCATTGGCAAACCTGAAAGACTGAATATTCTTGAGGTTCTCTTTTTCACGTACATCTAGGTTTTTACGATAAGTTGCGTCAGTTGGAGATATCTTGTAGCTATTTCCAGTACTGATCAGGCTTTCTTTCGCTACAAGTCTGTTCCATTTTCCTTTTAATGAAGGCGCCAGATTTGAATAATAGGAAAAAGCATCCTTTAGACTAGCCTGTTCGGCAGTATTCAAGGTTTCACCCTCCTTTAAGTCTTTGGAGAGCATATTGAGATACATTTTTTCTTCTACTGATAAGCTTTTCAAATAGGCATCATCCGCTTTGACCAAAGAAGGGTCCTTATAAGCCACATTCATATATTCCATAGCAAGGATGCGATCAATTCTTTTCTGCTCAATCGGTTCCTTGCTTTCATAGAAAGCAATGTCCTCTGAAGACAATGATTCAATCTTTTGCTCTTCTTCTACGATCGGCTTAATATTAGTTTGTGTTTTTGTCTTAGATGACGAACTGCTAGTTGACTCACTTTTGGCTACTTGATTTTTCGATGCTGAAGTCCCACTCCCTCCGCCAGCACCTACTTGTTGGTTTGTAGCAGATTGGTCTCCCTTGACAAGAGCCTCACCTGTTGGGTTAGTAGTAGTAGCGACTGACTGTACCTGATCTGGTATAGGAAGAAAAGCTCCCTCCTTTGGATTCCAATTCGGCGCAGTAATTGTCAGAAATCTTTTAACCCTATCACTATTCTGTGCAGTAACCACATTATTGTCCGAATTCCTTTTGATGAATTGCTCGACATCTGCAGGATTGACAGTACTCGCCGAAAACTTCTGCGAGTTATCCAGATTAGCTTCAGAATAGTATAAATCCGCCTTAAGGGTATTACTTATAATCTTTGCCAAGATCCTATTTAGTCTAGCCTGCTGGCTTGGATTATAAAACTTATAAATAGCTGTTAATTTAGGATCCAAGTTCGCTTCCATATTCTGAATATCAAACAATATGAATGATGAAGCAATGGCTCTCAGTGCATCTAAGTGCTCGCTACTGAGGTTTTGATAAAAAATTCTATCCTCTTCTAATAGTCCATACTTTGGATCGTTGGTAAGGTCTAGTACTTTCTCTTTTACTGCTAAAAATACCTTCTCTTTCTTAGCCTTCTCCAATTCCCTCAAATAGTACGACTGTGTCGGATTAATCGTAAGCTTTTCAATTGCCGTTTTTTCTTCAAAATATTTGTACGCCAGATTATCTACTTGTTTCTGATCCTGGCTTGGTAAAGACAAGTATGTAGTAGGCACAAACTCATATTCATTTGACTGCTTCACTCTACTTGCTATAAGGTGATCAGCCCTTTCTCTATCTTCCTTTGAAAGATTTTTGTAAAACTCTTCATCTGAAGCATTCACATGCACACTTAGTCCTAAGCCATTTTCCTCGATGTATCTCGTAATGAGATTGTCCATGTGACTCCTGTCATTACTAGCCAGATCTCTATAATAGAACTCATCTTCGATTCGAAGCGCTTGAAGATCCTTCTCCGAAAGCTTTCTGATACGTGCGTAAATGATCCTATTTATCCGCTCACGATCATCCAGACTTAGCCGCTGATAAACCTTAGATAGCTCATCTGTCAGCGCGAGATCTACATCAACTTCCTTTGCCGCAAGAAAATGAGAAATGATCTCATTAATCTCTTCTTCTTGATCAGAATCAAATTCGTAATCATCAGAAAAAAGAGAGTTACGACCAGCTACAGCCTCTTCACTTGAAATCTCAGTAATAATCTCTTCCTCCGTTACTATATCAAATTGATAAATATCAAGCTTTCCAAAACCTCCGTCTCGATTAGAAGACAAGTAGCCCTTATCCTTAGAGATGAACATGAATACTTCATCTTTATATGAATTGAAAGGAGCTCCCGGATTGAATATTTCAGGATCTAGAAATGAAACCCCTTTGGCCATGTAAATATCAAATC
This sequence comes from uncultured Marinoscillum sp., assembly GCA_964351885.1. GTDB lineage: Bacteria > Bacteroidota > Bacteroidia > Cytophagales > Cyclobacteriaceae > Marinoscillum. The sequence goes on along the minus strand of CAYGPP010000168.1, from coordinate 5,258 downwards.
CTCCATATCCTCTATGCCCATTGGACGAAAAGAATAACGCTTCCTGATTAACATCATAAAAAGGAGATACCTCAAAAAATGGCGTATTTATCTGACCCCCAAGATTCTCGGCTTGACTCCAGTTTTCTCCACCAGCATTCAGAGACATCCAGATGTCGTACTCTCCATATCCTCCAGGTCTATTTGAAGAGAAAAAGAGGGTATCACCATTAGGAGAGACGTTCGGATGACGAGAATCAAATCCTGTCATATTTACCGACTCACCCAAAGCTTTCGGTTCCGACCAGCTGCCTCCTTCAAGAGAAGAAACAAAAATGTGACAATAGTCGCCGAGTTTTTCATTACAATTAGTGTAGTAAAATTTAGTCCCCGCAGCGTTAAACGAGCCTGAGCCATCACCCCACTTGGTGTTGATCATCTTTTCCATCCTATCAGGTCCTTCAAAGGCTACCCAACTATCACCTTCCTTTTTGTATCTGAAAATATCTGCAAAAGATTCTCCAAAGCGGTAATCAATCAGGTTACCACGACCCACAGATCGAGAGGAAGTAAGGCACAAGTAGCCGCCATCGTCATAAGTAAATGCTGCAAAATCCATATACTCAGTATTGATTTCGTCACTACAAACTTGGAAATTGTGGTCAGGCTTTGGATTAGTAAGATCATTGAGTGCCATCAAGCACCCCTCCTTTTCAATTTTAGCTTGCTTATAATACTTTCGATAAAACTCATCCTCTTGCTTATCTAATTCTCTAATATGACTTGTAAACTTATCGAAGAGCTGCAATGCTAGGTTGAAATCACCATCATGCTTGAGCATATCCCCATAATAGTAAGAGGCAAGAGGAAAACGATCATCACCTTTTTCACTCACTTGTTTGTAATAATGCAAAGCACTTTCATAATCGAAAATCAGCCGATGACATTCCCCCATCTGAAAAGTAGCACCCATGTGGCCGGGTTCTTTTTCTAAAACTTCTTTGTAGAAACGCATGGCTTTCACGTACTGAGCGGACTCAAAAAGCCTATCCCCTTCACTGAAAATCAGTGACTTATTCAAGTCTTGCGCAGTGGCAATACTTGTCAAAAAGATAAGGAGGGTCGATAATAATACTAGCGATGTTTTCATATCGGTAACTTTTAATTCTATAATCTGGTTGGAATCAGAAACTCTTGGAGTTATTTCTAATACATAGGAAAAATGGATTTACGATTTTTTGGTTACATTAAGTTAGCCATTACCTGTTAACAAAAAAGCTCCCCAAACCTTTGGGTCTGGATATTTCTCTCTTAGTTTCAATTGAGCATCTCTGAAAGACTTTTTGACATCATCTGTTTCCAGAAATTGCTCATAAAAATATTTCATGAGTAACTGAGTGGCGTAATCATCCACTTTAGTCATACTTGTTATTAAATTTTCCGCCCCTGCAGTAATCATGGCACGTTGTAATCCGTATACGCCTTCTCCTACTTCAATATCGCCAAGTGAAGTCTCACAAGCAGAAAGAACCACTAATCTTGTACCTAGAAGATTAAGACTCATAGCATCAAAAGAGGACAAAATTCCATCATCCTGTGGGTCTTGATAGATACCATTGCTATAGTTCTGATAAGCATCTAGCACTCCCCTAAGAAATAATCCAGATTTAAACATGGGGCTGTTCCCCGGTGTGATCTTTGCGATAATAGGGTCACTGTCTGAAAAGAAACCATGAGTGGCCATGTGGAGTATGGTAGGCTGAAATACTGCTTTTACACTAGCCTCACTTGCTTTTCTTTGAAGCAAACTCTTTACTTCCCACCCATTGGCCGACAGCATAGCTGAGATATCTTCTACCTCTTTCTGGGCTCCTGGGAGATCCGGAACGCTAAATCTTGACTCTACATTTATGGTCCCAAAATCTGGATTTCCTATCAAGACAGCTGACGGATTAGTAGTGATTGCAGTCTTTTGTGAGAGAAGATCTTTGCTTCTCGTGATATACGTCACATTGTATTTGTCTATCAAATATTTGGATCTCGAAAATTTAAGAATGTTAGGGTTCATTTTATAATAAACTCCATCAGGGGATAGAATGAGGTTATCAATATCTGAGAGTTTCTCGTCTATAGGTTCCCAATAATTGAGGTAAGAGGTTCTTAACTCACTTTCATATTTGAGAGAGTTGGCATAAAGCGAAAATCCTTTAGTTTCAAGTGCTGCACCATTATCTAGAATCACATAATCAGGATTCTCAAAAGAGTCCGATTTCAGAATAATAAACATGTAGTGAACCTTATCTGTGAATCCAAACAACTGAGATGGTTTATCAACCTGATTACTAAATTCCCTAAATCTAACGACCTCCACGAGGGCCTGGTCTGTCTCAAGCGCATTTCTGATGTCTTCCCATCCAATTACTTTCGAATCGAATAACTCAGAAAAAATATCAGACCCAAGCATTAGAGATTTTTCCATTTGCTCGATCTTCTCTTCTTCCTTTCGGATATCAATACCAAGTTTACCCAGTCTTTCGTCACCCATCTGATAAAACCCAGCCAAACGAAGGGTAGCATCAGACCAATCTTGATATTCCCTGATCAGGGAATTATTCTGGCTGCTTAAAATCAAATTTCGAATTCGCTCTGCTGAAGAGAAAAGAATCCCTTTCGTTGCAATATGATGATCCATTATTACTTGTATGAGCTCTGGTCTTTCATCAAGTAATTGATAAGCTATGAACGTATAGCGCTCAATATCTTCTCGTATAGTCTGATAAAAAATCGCACGTTCTTGCTCTGTAAAACTTGGGAATATGGAAGAAATCTGCCCTATCTGTATATCAATTGCCTCCTTGAGATAGCGCTCGGCTTGTTCGAATTTATTGAGTGAATAATAATGCAAGCCAAGATTCTCGACGGAGCGTGCGTATGAAGGATGATTGATCCCTAAGACACTTTCTCTGATGTCTTTGGACATCATGTAACACTGACCTGCTACTGCTGACCTACCCATGGTAGAATAGAGAATACCCAGATTACTGATTCCAGTGGCATATACCGGATGATTTTCACCATAGATCAATTTGTCTATCTGAAGCACCTCTTTATAGTGGACCTCAGAGTCTAAATAATTCCCTAAAAGCCGCTCTACACTCGCGAGATTATTCAACGCATTGGAAGTCTGAGGGTGATTCTTTCCATAGATTTTTTCATAGATAAGAATCGCATCTTTGAGAAGTGATTGAGCGTAGATATAATCCTCTTCCCTCTTTGCAATAGCTGCTAAATTATTGATCGCTGTAGCGTAATACTTATGCTGAACACCAAGTTGCTTTTCACTCAAGGTTTTCACCTCTTCAAAGTATTTTTTAGAACGTACTACATTATTCAATGTTAAATAAAGTATACCTAGGTCATTAAGTGTTTCCAGCAGCAACTCTTCTGGCAAATCAGAGATTTGACGTTTTTCACTTTCTATGTCCAAAAGAAGCTTCTCAGCCTGAGCAAAATTCCCTCTTTCTTCAAATAAAAGAGCGAGATTTTCAAGAGATTCTACATACTCAATAGCGAACTCGTCACCAAGATCCTTGTAAATGCTATTTGCTTGTGTAAGGTACTTATCCGCCAGATCCAGCTCATTATTCCGAATAAAAATACGCCCAATATGGTTAATCACATTAGCAAACTCTGGACTCAATTCATGGTGAATTTCCCTACTTATCTGAAGCGCCTTATCAAATTCATGATGGGCTTGCAAATAATTTCCAGTACTCTCATAATATTGACCAATACTGATCAACGCATCGACATTTTGATCTGTCTGTACTCCTACCTCAGACGATATGGTTTTTTGAGCGTCCGACAAATACGAAAAGGCCCTATCAAAATCACCAATTTTTAGGGAGAGATCTCCCAATAACTGGGAAGTCTTGGCATGATCGGCTCTTTTCTTTCCCGACAAAGAATATCTCTGCTCCAGAGCAGTCTGCAGGTAGAATTTAGCACCGATGTAGTTTTCTGTTTCTAAAAGGCAAAAACCAAGATTGTGGTTTAGGTTAGCCTCAGTAGTGCCGTCAAGCTCGAAATTTTTCAGGCAGTACTCTATTTTCTCCTGCGCTTCAAGCCAGAGACTATTGGATAGATCTAACTCTATCTGTTTATTAATATCATCAAATGACTGTGCGGCAATGGGCGAAATTGCCAAAGTCATAATGAATAAGGCGATAATCCTTAACATTCAAATTTTTTATTAGTCGGCGTGAAAACTAAAAAATTCCGTTACTTCAAATTTAAAGTATAAACAGCTATTCCATGAATAAATTATGTGAAACCTGTGAATATCTCGACCAAATAAGTTCCTTTCCTAGAATCGTACAATTATTATCGCGAAATTCTATTAGGATAATCAGTAATGATGCCATCTACTTCCCAAGCAATTAGTCTATTCATATCTTCTACTTCATTGACTGTCCATGGAATGACCTTTATTCCCCGATCATGAAGTTGACGAATGATATCGCGAGACAGTAATGGAAAGTAGCAACCGTAAACATCGGGCGTGAATCCAAGTGAGTCCAAATTCTTGTCGAAAGGTAACTCATTCTCTACCAACTGAACTAGTCTAACTTCTGGATACTGCGAATGAAAATATTGAAGAATCCTGAAGTCAAATGACTGAATAGTGACCCGCTCCCACGGTAAAAGCTCGTTAACTTTCGAATAGGTTATCTCACTAAAATCAGCCGGAAGTGGATGATACTTGCAGTCAGTCGATTGCGACGATTTAATCTCTATGTTATAATTAGGCTTTGGAAGATTCTTCTCATTCACATATAGCTCAACAACTTCAACTACTTCATTAAATAGTGGCTTTGTGACTTGAGTTTTCATCTGTTCTGGAAATCTTGGGTGAGCTTTTGTCCCACAGTCATACTGCTCAATTTCCTCATAAGTCATTCTATAAATATTCAATTTAAGCCCACCAGAATCACTCAATTCATTTCCTATGGAATCCAAACAAATCTCAGCTGAGATAATCGGTTCATGCGAAACGAGCAATCGTCCATCTCCTGTGACTACCACATCCATCTCTAAGGTATTGACGCCCAAATCCAAAGCATGCAGAAATCCAGGAATCGTATTCTCCGGCATCAAGCCTCTAGCACCTCGGTGCCCCTGAAAATCAATCTTCTTAACTGATGAAGGAGTACAAGAAAGCATTAACAGTACCGAGCATATAGTAAGTAGTTTCATGATAGAAATTTTATTCGAGTGAA
>CAYGPP010000167.1:0-7376 GCA_964351885.1 uncultured Marinoscillum sp. | reverse complement strand
AAAGTGCATAGTTTTAACTCCAAACTGAGACCAATAAAAATTTTAGAAAGCTCATAGATAAAAAACTAATATGAATACAATAAGTTTTCCCTTCAAGACATATAATTATCAATCGCAAGGTCATACCATAAGCCTAATATTCGAGTTACCATAAAGTAATATTTCAAAAGACCTTCTCGAGTGACTAGCATAAATCTTCTTCCTCTTGTAAACTGACAATAATCATAACCAATTAGCCACAAACGTAGTATTTTGCAGCAATGTCAAGCTTCAAAATACGCCCGAGATTCAAGCATGCTTTTAGCGGAGAGCATGAAGACTTAGAACAAAAAATTGTAGAAAATCTCAAGAGCCAAGATCAACTTACCTTCACTCACCTACCCGGGCATCTCTATATCAAGATTCATAAGCGAGCCGAACATTTTTGGTCGCCACAGCTCAACCTTACATTCAAAGAAGAAGAAGGCCAACTCATCGTCAGGGGACTTTATGGTCCGAATCCTACCGTGTGGGGAATCTTCTTCTTCGGCTATGTTATCTTAGGGATTCTGACGCTGTTCCTCGGCATGTGGGGGCTTAGCCAATATAGCCTTGGATTAGATCACACCATACTCTGGTCGATTCCCGTTTTCGGAGTAATAGCCATTATACTCTATGTCTCCGCTCAAGCAGGACAAAAAATGGGCGCACAGCAGATGTTCGATATCCATCACTTCTATGAAGAACAAGCTGGCGGCAGAATAGAAGTAGACTAATAATCTTGACTTTACTATTCAGATTGTCTCAATCCTTTTTGCAAAATCATCACACCCATAGTCACCAACCAAATCACTTTTGTGTGGAAAATAGGTTTGTAGATTTCAAAGTTGTCAGGTATAGCTAGTATGATCCCCATTGCCGCTAGACCAAGTAGCGCAGTAAATCCACCCAACCATGTCGGAAGCATTTTTGACTTTAAGAACCCCACACCAAGTAACACGAGACCAACACCTGAGAAGATCCTTCCAAATCGGATAAAACAAGTCACATATTGATTGGTAAAGAGGATACCCTCCATGAATTCTGCTATCTCTTCTGGAGATTTACCAGCAGTCTCACCAACTCCCCACGCACCAAAATTATAATAAAACGCAGCTGCAATAGCCAATGTAAACGTACCTACCACTGTCATTCCGATTCCCGGAAGAAGTATTACTCTGAAAGCATTCTTCGCAATCATCGGCGTAAGGGCGAACATGGCTATGCCCATGGTGACCCAACCAAAAATATGAATTCTGTACATCCAGATCCAATACCAGACGTTCTCCCCTATTGCTTCGAAATCTGAAGCGACTATATATTCTCCTATCTGATGTGATGAGGCTACCCAGCCTCCCCATAGTAATAACGCCGCAACGATAAATGACCAGCCAGTAAATTGGGTTTCGAAATCTCTTTTCATGGTTAATTCTTGTTTTGCTAATCCACAATGATACTTGCATCATTGTTGGCGTTGTGTAACTATTATCACATAGCCAGAAGTATATTGATGATAAATTGTATCGGTTTAGATTTAATCTACTCTTAAATAACCCAAAGTGAAGAGACGAGATTTTGTAAAAAAAGGAGCACTGAGTTCATTCGCGACTATTATTGGCGCTGATATTGTGTTTGGCAGTACTATGCCCAAAGGTTATGAGCCGTTGGCTCTTCAAGAACCCGACCCCTTCAAATTATTCAGCAAGCACCCAGACATGGTCGTGCTTAATGATAAGCCCTGGAATATTGAGGCACAAGCTCATTTATTAGACGATCTGGTTACACCCAATGCCAGTATGTTTATTAGAAATAATGGGTTAGTACCGGAGATTGATGCCAATATTTGGAGTCTCACAATAGACGGAGAATCTGTAAAAAATAAAAAAACCTACACACTTGCCGAGTTAAAATCTAAATTCAAACAACACACCTATCAACTAACTCTAGAATGCGGAGGTAATGGGAGGAGTGAATTTGATCCACCAGCCAAGGGCAATCAGTGGACAATAGGCGCCGTGCATTGTGCGAAGTGGACGGGGGTGAGACTAAGAGATGTCCTAGAAGATGCAGGAATCAAGGAAGACGCTGTTTATATAGGTTACCACTCAGCAGACTCCCACTTAAGTGGTGACGCTAGTAAAGAGCCGATAAGTAGAGGTTGCCCAATGGCCAAGGCACTACAAGATGAAACTATACTGGCTTTTGAAATGAATGGAGAAGATATCCCACTTGCTCATGGTTATCCAATCCGTCTTGTGGCTGGTGGTTGGCCTGCTTCCGTATCAGGCAAATGGGTCAATAGAATCAGCATTAGAAACATCGTTCACGATGGCACCAAAATGACAGGCACGGCCTACCGAACTCCGTGTGAGCCTGTCGCTCCTGGAGATAAAGTGAAAGATGAAGACATGTGCATCATAGAATCAATGCCCGTCAAGTCGTTGATCACCTACCCCAAATCTGGAGCTACGATTGATGAGGGTAAAGCTTTGAAAATCAGGGGCCATGCGTGGGCGGGAGAACTAGAAGTTGATAAAATGGAATACTCCATAGACTTTGGAGCAACTTGGAATACTTGCACGATGGAGAAGCCAATAAATCGTTTGGCTTGGCAGCATTTCTCGGCAAACATAGAATTTCCGAAAAAGGGATATTATGAAGTTTGGGCGAAAGCCACAGACGCACGAGGCACTGCCCAACCGATGCTAGTTCCCGGATGGAATCCAAAAGGATATCTCAATAACGCCTGTCATAGGATCGCTGTAAAAGTAAGCTAGATGTCACCAAAACGCGATCTTAACAAACTATTCAAAAGGGCATTGTACCTCATTCAGTTCGCTATTGTACTGACAGGTCTGTCGTGTGTTTTCCTCGCGTATTACTTTATTGATCCAGAATTATCAGCCTTTCAAAGTGAGAAAGAAGTAATCAAGGCAGCTGTAGCAGAAGATATAAATAAGATAGAAAATGGCGTTCATGTGAGAACAGGCTTGATTGACGCGGAGGGGTTAATGACTGTGGTTAACAATTGCACAAACTGTCATTCATCAAAATTAGTCATCCAGAACAGAATGAATGAGGAGAGGTGGAACGCTACGATCAAATGGATGCAGGAAACTCAAAACCTTTGGGATCTTGGCGATCAGCAAGAAGTAATTGTGAACTACCTAGTTGCCAATTATCCTCCCAAAGCAGTAGGCAGACGTGGGAACTTGTCCGAAATAGAATGGTATGTTTTGGAAGATTAAGATAGTAGCCATCATATTGATCCTATCCTCTTGTCAGCAGGAGCAAAGAGATGAACGATCTGGTAAAATATTAACTACCGATGTTGATCAAACTGTTTATTTGATAGAAGCCAATCACCTCAAAGAAATTGTAGACCACCCAAATATTAAATTGATTGACTTTAGAAAGCAATCATTTTACGAACAAGAGCATATGACAGGAGCACTAAATATCTGGAGATCAGATATTGAAGATTCCACTTTTCCTTATGGAGGAATGATGGCGAGTCCCCTTCAAATGGAAACCCTATTGAGCAGTCTAGGCATTACCAATGAAGACACTCTTATCATCTATGATGACAATGGGCTTTGTGACGCTGCACGGTTATGGTGGATCTTACAGAACTATGATTTTACCAATGTGAAACTATTGAACGGTGGTTTAACCGCGTGGAAAGATATTAATGGGGTTGTTACAATCGAGCGCCCTGCCTTTCAAAAAACAGATTTCAAAATCACTCCTACTCCCTCAATGAAGTATTACTTATCCAAAGAAAATATCAAAGATGCCCTTGATGGAGATATCATAATATTGGACACCAGAACTCCAGACGAATTTTCCGGCAAGCGACAGAAGAATGGAGCTGCTAAGGGTGGTAGAATTCCAAAAAGTATCAACATTGACTGGTCAGAGTCGGTCAACTATTCTGGCAATAAGCGATTTAAATCAATTGAAGAACTAGAATCAATTTATAGCCAGTTTACTTCAAATAAAGAAGACACCCTCATCGTGTATTGCCATAGCGGCGTACGCTCCGCACACACAACATTTGTACTTACACAGATGTTAGGATACCAAAATGTAAAAAACTATGACGGATCGTGGGCAGAGTGGAGTTACTTCGATGATCTCGTATTTATTCAGGACAGCATAACAACATTAATCGATTAGAAGAATGAAATATTTTGACGCTTTTGCTAGTGCGTTTTCAGGCACGGTAGATTGGACTTTGAAGTCCATATTATTTGAAGTCCCTTGGTATACCAATTACTTCTGGGGACTTATTGCTATTTCCGTTTTCGCTTGGGGACTTGAAATAGCTTTCCCATGGAGGAAAGACCAAGCCATCATCAGAAAAGACTTTTGGTTGGATGGATTTTATATGTTCTTCAACTTTTTCATCTTCTCCATTGCGATAAGTGGTATTTATCAGATGTTAGAAGTATTCTTCACAGATATGAACATTACTTCCAAAAGTCTCGCGCTTATTGATATATCCGCATGGAGCATGGGTGCGCAGCTACTTATCTTTTTTATAATCCTCGATTTTGTGCAGTGGTTCACCCACGTATTACTTCACAAATACCCAGTATTATGGAAGTTCCACAAAGTACACCACAGTGTTAAAGAAATGGGTTTTGCTGCTCACCTTCGTTATCACTGGATGGAGAATATTTTCTATAAGCCACTCAAGACCTTTGGCGTGATGATCCTGGGTGGTTTTGAACCTGAGCAGGCATACATCATTCACTTCTTTGCCATTACCATTGGTCACCTGAACCACTCGAATGTTAAAATCACTTGGGGACCTCTTAAATACATTTTCAATAATCCGGTGATGCATTTGTACCACCATGCTTCAGTGCTTCCTGAAGGTAAGAGTGGTGTGAATTATGGTATTAGTCTAAGTCTTTGGGACTACATATTCAAAACGAACTACATCCCAGAGGAAAGCGGTACAATAGAGATTGGATTTGAAGGTGACGAGAAGTTCCCGAAAGGTTTCGTTGGGCAAAATCTTTACGGATTCAAGAAGGGACAGGAGTAAATCAGTTGATCTTTTATTTGATTGCCTCAGATTTGATTACTCGATAAGTCTGAAATCCAATGCGTAAGACGTAGATGCCATCAACCAAATGAGAGAGGTCGAGCGTTGTTACTTCAGATGTAGATAGCCTTTGGCTGCCTACCTTTTGACCGTCTACACTAAATATATCCGCGATCACTGATTCCTTTGCTGGTAATATCACATTTACCATACCGGAAGTTGGGTTAGGAAAAATGGATATTTGCTGACCTAATGGTATACTTAGTCGCTCTCCTATTACCGCAGAAACGGCCTGCCAGCTTGAACTAAAATGGTTGTCTAAGTCTGCGTTTTTCATTTCCCATATGATATTTTTATTCCCTGAAATAGACGGCCAATTATCTTCATCATAAACTAGGTAATCCACTATAATCCCATATTGATCTCTCAGCTCTAGCGACTCACCATTGTTAGATAGTTTGCCATCTGACCATTGGTAAACATCCTTACCAATCCCCTGCCAAAATGAATCAGATTGCTTATCCGTGACGTAAATGGTGTCGCTCGGATCTATTTTCGCACCCACAGGTAGCGCTATGGTCACCCCTTTAGTAATAGCATATCCAGAAAGATCTACACTCAAGTTGCTTGGATTTACAAACATTAAATATTCAGGAAGCAAATAATTATCTGCATTCGTGAAAATGCCGGCAATGTAAACGTTAGGCTGCAACTCAGGTATTGAAAAAGCAACTCCTAAGTCAATAATAGATCCGTTGGAATTACCAGCGCCATGTGCAGGAGAAGAATCTTTTAAAGTAAAATCAAAATTGGTTGGATTCGCGAATTGAGGATTCATAAGCAGATTGGATATTGACCCTGATAGCTGGTCATTATCAGAAAGTGAATAAACAACGCTCAGCTTCGAATGAGTGTCTACTGATATGGTTCCTGCTGCCGAATTTGACAAAATACTATTCGTGATTATAGCGTTTCCACCTTCTCTCCCAATATTTTTCTCAAAACAAGCCACCGAAAAATTATTGCCATAAAATGTACATCTGTCTATGGTTACTTTAGAAGAATCTTTCAATGCTATTCCAAGATTACAATTAAGAAAAAGGCTATTGCTTACTACAATCGAGGAATTTTGTCCTACTGAAATCCCTTTATCTGTAATATTGTAAACCACTAGACTATCAATTAAAATATTGGTGGCTTCTTCGCCAATGTCTACCCCATCACTATTAAACCCTCGCATGTTATAGATTCGACAATTCTTAATCACACCATCTGTGACATCATCCAGATCAATGGCATCTGTATCAGGCTGATCATTCCCTCTGAAATCACAATTTGCGATATAAGCTTCTCCTTGCTTCACATTGATTAAGTCTCCTGTGACCTTTGAGTGCAGGTGACTATTGGTCATTCGTATTCGAGAATAACGCGCAAATACAGGGCTTTTAATCACATTATCTAATGTTACATGGTCTAGGTCTAAGTCAGCATTGAAGCATGAAATAGCCGCAGGGAAGTTGATCACATTTACTCCAGATGTAGCCCCTATTACTTCAACATGACTCATGTATGAGACATCATCAGTGTTTTCTAAAATTATCGCTCCCCATTCATTATTTCCATCTTTTTCATCCGCTCTGAATACAATTGGTAATCCTTCAGTACCATTAGCGATCAACTTTCCATGAACCCTTATTGTGCGATTTTTGGATGCCAAAATCTCTACTCCGGGATCGATAGTAAGTGTTGCGCCGCTGCGAACAGTCAAGTCACTAGCCAAATAATATGGAGAACAATCAATGTCTAACGTGACATCCACAGTAATCTCGGAAGGCAGTACACATTCACTCGTCTTGGTGAAAACCGCTCTCCAGCCCAAGTCAGCTGACGCATTAATAATTAGCGGATTCTCGATAGATGTAACACCCGGATTGACTTCTAAGCCAGCCAATTCTAAATCAAAACTGATATCGCTGCTTGTAGGTCCAGACTGATGCAATTCCACTGCAAGTGTGTTTTCACCGACCCTAAAAAGCGAAGGATCTACAGCGAAATTCTTAAAAGTCTCTTCTTCTGATCCTCCAATGGCACTAATTGCCTCTGTTTCATAATCTACCGCTGAAGAAGGCATATTAGCTCTTATTACTTCCTCACCATTCAGATAGACAACAATTCCATCATCGTATAATACCTTAATCGTGTAACCATCTGCATCCGCCGGATTGGAGTCAAGGGTAAATGCCTTACGAAAATATGTAGTGATGAACTTGGATTGAGAGTTGCCGCCATAACTAACTTCAGT
>CAYGPP010000166.1:0-7399 GCA_964351885.1 uncultured Marinoscillum sp. | reverse complement strand
AGGTTGACAAACAGCCTAGAGGTCTGTGTGGTAATCCACGCAGACCATTTTTTTCAAATTGTATCCTGTGTAGTAACTAATCGGAACTTATACTACTTTATGTCTTTTTCAGAACTCAGATTAGGTATTTCTATTTCTAGAAAAGCTGAATCTCGACAAGTATGGATGACTAGGCCATGTAGCTGAATACTGCTATCGTTAATCATCTAGGTTTTGATTCGACTTTGCTAGTTTCAAAATCCTTTCCCCCAAGATACTGACGAATACTTCCTAATCCTTGCTTGAAATATACATCCGGTTTGTGCCAAACGCCAGTATTCTTAAAGGCAGATTCATGATAATCCAGACTTAGGTCGCAATCAAATCTAGCGATGACAGAATGTCGACTATCATTAGAACCAGCATTAGTAAAGTGACTTATTCCCCAGGTGGTACCTCGACCATCATTGGTGTTGGTGAACGCATCCTCTGTATAGAATCCAGCTGCAATTGGAGGTAATGAAATGGATGATGCAACTTCAAAGTTGATACCATCCGCAGCATACTGAATGGTTTCCCGTTCGTTACCATCCTTGATAACCAAGGCCGCTACTCCTTCCTTAAACCTAAACAAAGCGGTTTCATGACCAGAGCTCAATACAGGGTTCAAATCACTTTTCACAAATGGGCCTAGCGGGTTATCAGCAATTGCTAATCCATTGGCCACAGCATACTTATCACGTACATCTGTCCATTTGTTGTAAGCTGCCTTGTAATAGAGATAGATTTTTCCATTGTACACCAATGGTTGAGGATCGTGGGTTGCGTCCTGATCCCATTCTCCTTTTTTACCGAATGGTATCACTTCACTTGCCTCATGTTTCCATGGTCCGTCAGGTGAATCGGCAGATGAAACCGATACTGGACACCAGTCGCCTCTCAATCCACTTGGCTCATTGAATGCTTGATAATACAAGTAATACTTTCCTTTCCATATCAAGATGTCTGGAGTACAAACCGATCTCCAGCCTAGATTGGGTTTAGCAGGTCGCTCAATAGCTACTCCTTTTTCCTCCCATGTAAATCCATCTTCGCTTGTAGCATACCAAACCTCTGCAAGATCCCAGTCAGTTGAGGGAATTTCATCTGTGGCTTCCGCCGCACGATTCCAGCCAATTGGCTTCACCTTGGTGTGACGTTTCGTGTAATAGATATAGTACTTTCCATCTACCTTGATTGGCCGAGAAGGGTCTCTTCTGGTGATGGTACCATCTCCGTCATTGTAATCAAAGCCTTTGAGACGTGTGTACTTAAACTGAGAAAAAAGCTCATTATCCTGAACTCTTGGAGTTGGATAATTAAACATTCGTTCCATTGACGAGCTCATTGGTATACTCGGCTTTGCCGTTGGCAATTTGTGAGGGAATACTTGAGCAGTAATCCTGTCATCAGACTTCTCTTTTTCTTTTTTGGAACAACCAAAAATGGCAATTATTAAAATGAGGATTAAGGTTGGGCTGAATTTCATTGCTTTCTATTTGCATGATGACGAGTAACTTTCAATGGAATCTGAATATTAAAAGAATGCCGCACATTGTTTGAGTCGATTGTGTCTGCGGCACAGAGCAACGCTACTGGCTCACGGTCTTCAATAAATACTTGTGATCTTTCCAAATGATCAAACTTAGTCTTAGTTCCATCTTCCCAAGTGACTGTTCGGTCAGAGATCTCAAAATATAAGGCTTGGTTCCAATTGATGCCGTCTTCTGAATCATAGTGAACTAGTGAAAAGAGTCTCTCTTTACCTTCATGTTTAATCCGCTTGACAATCGCCCGATACTTGCCTTCCTGAAACCAGATGTATGGGTCTTCTGCGGGGAATCGCTCACCATCAAATGTAAAAACTGGATGTGGGTATTTCTTAAATGGACCTGTAGGTGAGTCCGCTATCGCCACCATATGCACGACCGGCCCTCCCCCAGGTAGCGGGTCATGTTTGGCTACTGCCTTATAAACCATCAATATTTTACCATCGGCCATTTGACAAACGGATGGATTGGAAGTCATCAAGGCATCCAAAGCCATACTATCTGTTGAAACATCTAATACCGGTTGTTCAAAGCGCTTCCAAGGACCATTCGGACTATCAGCTACAGCCACACCGATTCGTTGATTGTTCCGATGTACCCAATTGATTTTTGCCTTACCAGGAACACTTACAATTTTTTCATCTCCTGAATTGCCCATGTAGTACAAATAGTACTTTCCATCGAACTTGTGAATGGTGGGGTTGTGAGTAGCCGATCCATCCCAATATTGAGGCCCGCGATCAGGTAGGGTCACATCCTTGTGCTCAAATGGGCCAAATGGTGTTTCGGCAACTGCGTGAGCAATGACAGAGTAATTCACCCATTCCCAACCAATATCCTTTGGCCATACAGAATAGAACATGTGGTAAAGTTCGTCCTCTCCTTTTACAAGAGAACCTCCCCAGATGCTAGCCGAATCACAGATGAAAATTGCCTTTTTTGAAACTTCCCCAAATTCGATTTTAAAATGAGGTGGCATCATATTTTGCTCCTGTGTGCAGGCTAGTAAAAGGATCACCATTGCATATATAGGTAGGTTTTTCATCTTCTGTTAAACTCTATAGTTTCCTGGTTTTCTCATTAACTCGTGCAATTCATCAAGATGCTTTTCATAGATCCCCCGCGGTGTGGATGCATACTTGACACATAGCGAAGCGGCCTTACCTACCGTCTCACCCATCATACCACAAGTACGCATCACGCGAACTGGACCTAGCCCATCATTGGTCACACTGATATCTCGACCAGCCATGAAAAGGTTCTTAATATTTCGGCTATAAAGCACACGATATGGCGCCCAATACGGCCCATTGTAGTGGTGGTCTTTACCTGTGGTAGCGTAGGAAATAAACTCCTGCCCTTCCAAGTCATCATCGAAAGCATCATGCGGACTATGAATATCTATCCCCCATGAACATGGAAATGCCGAATCTGGAAACTCCTTTCCATCGCGGAATTCCTGAGAAGATAGAATAACATCACCCAGCAATCGTCGGGATTCTCGCTTACCAGCGATAAAAGCAGACCAACCCAAACGATGATATGGATATAATCCATCTACATTTTTCAAAGCATCCCAAGCACCATACATGGCTCTAAAATTTAGATCACGGATCAATTCCACATCGGTAATCGGGTTTTTATCAAAACCACTTTCCCAAAACCATCCCCCTAGATTGGAAAGAGGTCCTCGTTCTGCCCATTGCGCTTTGTAGTTATTCCTCCCGGGAAATGGCTTGTCTGTGAGATCAAGTGCCCATGGACATCTTGGAAATGGTTGTTCGAAATCCCCAATTTCGCAAGACATGGTCAACGCATTTTTATCTTTACACTCACATTTCAGTACTTCTTCTTCACTCGTGGCATCTAGCACATTCCACATATTGGACATCCCCATTATCCTAGAACTCGATATCTCAAAATCAGCACCGGCATGAAAACCCACCACCGCGTCACCTGTGCAGTCAGCAAAATACTTTGCTTTCAGTCTTGTATGCCGAGATGTCCTTGTGTTTTGAATAATTACTGATTGAATCGTTTCATTATCAGTTTCTACTTTGAAAGCACGCTCTTCCGTCCATAAAGTAATTCTAGACTCATTCCTAACCACTTCAAGTTTGCGATTGTCATTGTATGCCTCACCATTCTGAGCGTTTCTAGTTAGGTATTTACTCCGCTCGATTAAATCCGGGGCTATCTCCTCTACAATCTCTCCAATACGCGGAAAGGGCTCTTGCTTAGTGTGTCCCTCAGGCCATACACGCACTTCAGAGCTCCCATTTCCGCCTAGCACAGGACGATCTTGAACCAAAGCAACCTCCAACCCAAGTCTTGCGGCTGCTAGCGCTGCACAAGTGCCTGCGAACCCGCCTCCCACGACAACCAGATCATAACTGCCGCCATCATCAGGTGTGCTCGGAAGACCAAGAAGTTTTCTACGAAATTTAGTAAGTGCTTCCACATCATTGGAAGGTTTAAAGTCCAAATCTCTACAAAATAAAATTGCCTCGCATCGACCTTCAAAACCAGTCAGGTCATGCAAAGCCAGCTCAGCCTCCTTACCCACCTTCACCACGCCACCGTCATGCCAGTGCCATTCTGCATTTTTGGTTCCAAACGTTTCTTCTACTTTGTTGCCATCGATGAGTAATTGAAATTTCCCTGGCGCACCTGGCACATTCCATGGAGCTACCCAATCTCGGGTGCGAACCCAAACTCTATATTTACCGGCCTTTGGAAAGGATACTAATGTGACAGCATCTTCAACAGGCACCCCTAAGCCATGAGCTAAAAGATAAGGCGAGCCCATCTGATCCATGGATTGCTGATCCAGATCCCACCCTCCATGACTCGCGAACTGCTCCGCTTCAACAAACATGAAATCACCGGTAAGATTTTTGCGCTCATTCATTGCCAGGCTTGGTGCGGCCATAAGCAATAGCGTTGCTCTACTTGCATTTCCGATAAACTGTCTTCTTTTCATGATATTGATTCTTAAATTGATCAAATCAAATGTAGAACCCTAATCGTCCAAATTTTCATTAAATTGTGTTCATTGCCAAACCAAAAGAATGAACAACTTAACTTCTTAATTTTCAGTGATTTATAATTTTTCATGTTTCGTAATTTGACACCATGCATCACAAAGATCAGCGTCGATTAATCAAATTCATTGAAGATAGGTTCGATCATGGAAAAAGTCGAAAGTGGCAAAATCGTGATTTTGAAGCACTCAGTTTTCAAGTGAAGCGATCCACGAAGGTTCTGCTCAGTGTGGCCACATTAAAACGGTTTTTCGGCAAAGTTCAGGTGAGTGAAGGATACACTCCGCAACGAAGCACCTTTGAAGCGCTGAAACTGTATGCTGACTATGACACACAGAACGATGCGCATAATGCGAAAATGAAAATAGTCAGGCGCATTGTGTGGGTTGCTGTAGGATTGACTTTTATCGTAGGTTGTTACTGGTTACTTCATGGCAGGCTGACGTCCGAATATGTTTCAGGGAAATTGACACTAAAAAGATTGGAAGGTAAATGCCCATCCACGGCTTATTTCAATATTGAAGTTCCGGAAAGCTCAGATACAGTGAAAATTGATTTTGGCGATGGAGAGATCAATCAAGATGTCAAAGAAGGCCTTCACGATCTAACTCACTTTTATGCCTATCCTGGAAGGTTTGAAGCAACGCTAAAGTATCAAGAAAAATCAATCTGCAATCCCGTTCCGGTCTATATAGTTACCGAAGGTTGGCAGGCATTTGCCCACTACTATGAGACTATGGTGGAGCGTTATCATCCTATTCCGGTTGAAGAAAACCTATCAGACAACCAGTTTAGGGTTTCGCCTGGAAGGTTAAGCAGCATGGGACTTGACACTACAAAAATTGTAGTAGTACGGCTCGATAATTATGAGAAGACCGATAAATCTGCTGATACCTTCAATTATAAAACACGCCTAAGAAATGATACTTTTTGGCCAGGTGTGAGATGCTACTCAGTGATCATATCCATACAGGGAACAAGGGGCAAGGTTGAGTTCAAACTTGTAGCTGAAGGGTGCAGCGGGTATAGCCAGGTGATCATAGGAAATGAAATACTGGACACCACTGACAATCCAACAGCACTAGTTTTGAATATGAAAAAATGGAGTGATATTGAGATCCGAAACCATAATAAGTACGTCGAACTGTATATCAATGGTGAACTACTTTTTAATCATCGATACGAAGCATCACTAGGACAATTATTTGGCACCTCGGTCATATTTCACGGAAGTGGAACGGTAGAAAATGTTATACTCACTACCAATAGTGAGGCAGTTTTTAAAACATATTTTTAACGTTTGTTAATTAATTTACCAAGACAAAACCTAATAGAATTCCCAAAAGTCAAATTTTAGCCCTAGTTGCTTATCGGCATCATCGCCTTCTAGCACAGCCTTCTCTTTAAGTTCTTTGCGGTACTCAGCTACCATATCTGTGTATCCTACCTGCCATGACAAGTCTCTGATCTCCCAGGGATCTTCTGTGACATTGAATAACTGAGTGACCTTTGACCCTGCCATGAAAACCTGTCCGTCTCGAGTCTCATTTTCGGCTCGGACATATTCTATCAATTTGTAATCACCCTTTCTGTAAGCGCGCTCGTAATGCTTATAGGCATGATAGGTATAATCTCTGATTTGATCCTGTTCTCCCTTAATCACTGGCAGCAGGCTTTTTCCTTTGACGGAATTTGGAATCTCCACACCAGCCAAATCACAAACAGTTGGAAAAATATCATGTGTGTAGCTGAGCGGATCCAATCTTCTTCCCTTGCCTTTAATTAGTCCACCACTAATGATAAATGGAATGTGAATACCATCCTCGTCATAGATGTTTTGCTTGCCCATCAGTCCATGATTTCCGACAGCCAATCCACTATCTCCAGCAAGAACTATGATGGTGTTTTCATAGTCACCTGAAGCCCTTAACGCTTGGACAAGCTTCCCAATCTGATCATCCAAATGTGTGATAATGGCATAGTAGTCCGACAGCTCTTTCCGACTTACCTCAGGCGTCCTTGGCCACACGGCTAAAGCCTCATCTCTGACCAACAAATCAGCTTTATCAAACGGATGTTGCGGAAGGTAAGAAGGTGGTAAAATCATATCTTCCTCTGGGTACATTGCTTTGTAAGATTTGGGAGCTTGCCTTGGGTCATGCGGCGCATGAAAGGCCACATACATGAAAAAAGGGTTTTCCTTTTGGTAATTATTTATAAATGAAATTGCTCCATCAGCAATCACTTCAGAGGTATGTGGCCCGTTCTCTTCCGTTCCAAAGGGCCCTCGTTTCTCATCTGTACCAATTGTTTTTCTTATGGTCTTGCCATTTTCATCCCACGCTATCAAAAAGGCATTTTTCTTCAGATATACACCGTCTTTGTTCCATTCAGAAAAGGGCATTCTGAAATGATCAACCAAGTAAATAGGTTTTCCCATCACTAACCCACCTGAGTCAAAGCCTCGAGCTAGTGACTTGGTGTCTTGATGCCACTTTCCTTGCATATAGCTATGATAACCCGCCGCACTAAACGCCTGCCCCATCATGACATGTTCCTCCGGTATTGTTTGACCAATTCCTTCCAGATCAAATACACCACGTCCAGTCAACAACATCGCACGGCTTGGTATACAGGTGGCACCACTAAAAGCTCCCTGAAGGTAGGTTTTAGTAAATATCAATCCCTCTTCAGCAAGTTTATCCATATTAGGAGTCATCACCGCCTGACCTCCCAAGGCATGGATACCCGTATATCTATGATCGTCAGTGTAGATCAGCAATACAT
>CAYGPP010000165.1:0-7416 GCA_964351885.1 uncultured Marinoscillum sp. | reverse complement strand
GAGGGATTAAACTTAGGAAAAACGAGCTTTTGAAATGTGAGGAATTATTCGGATTAATAGATGTGATGCCTATGAGAAGAGCTAAAATTGAAGAATGAATTTTTCTGAACTCACTGAAGAGTTATAATAGCCAACCAAGTATTTAATGTGTCACGAGGTTTAGAAAATACTTAAGATGGTTTTGGATGAATATTTTTTTCATAAAACAAAGAGTGCTTATGCTAATGAATTCCAAGTGGTTGCAGTTCTTACTGCCCAAACCGTTCTGGTGCTCCGGGTTTATTATCCACGATGGCATCTATTTGATCCATCACTTCAGGGGTTAGTTGCGCTACCACATCCAGTGCTTTCAGATTGCCTTCGAGCTGACTCAATCGGGAAGCACCTAAGATGACAGTTGATACATTGGGATTTTTTAGGCACCAAGCAATGGATAGGTGTGTCAGACTGATGTTTAATTCATCCGCCAGTTCGGTCAATTTTCTGACTTTTTCAAGTTTCTGTTTTCCATCCTCTCCAGACCAGATGTCTTTAAGCCATTCATAGTCGGGTAGGTTTAGTCTACTATCTGTGGGAATTCCATCGTTGTATTTGCCTGTCAGGATTCCGCTTGCTAATGGAGACCAAATGGTTGTTCCCATCCCATACTTTTCGTAAAGTGGCAGAAAATCACCTTCCACTTTATCTCTATGCAATAGATTGTATTGAGGTTGCTCCATTACTGGAGGCGTCAACCCGTGAGCATTAGCTACTGCGTGCGCTTCAGTAATCTGCTGAGCCGACCACTCACTAGTACCCCAGTAGATGACTTTACCTTGAGTGACGAGGTTGTGCATCGCACGGACAGTTTCTTCTACTGGCGTATCAATATCCGGGCGATGACAGTAGAATAGGTCTAGGTAATCCACTTGCAGTCGTTTAAGCGCTAGATCGCAGGCGTCACGCACATGCTTAGCATTGAGACCGAGCTGCATCTGTTGCTCACCACCCCAAAATACTTTTGAGGAAACTGCAAAGGTATCACGGGAGAGACCGAGGCTTTTGATCACCTCACCCATGATTTTTTCGGATTCTCCTGCCTCATAGCCTTCAGCATTATCAAAGAAATTCACTCCAGCATCATAAGCAGTCTTTAGGAGCGTTTTCGCTTCCTTCATTTCTACTTGCTTCCCAAAGGTCACCCATGACCCCAGCGACAAAGCTGAGAGCTTCAATCCGGATTTTCCTAAGCGTCTATATTCCATGTTCGTGAATTTTTATAGTGGTGATCGCTAAAATAATCAATCTACAATCAGCGGCGGCTCGAATTATTTTTTCGTTGAGATTTGAATGGTTTTAAGAGGGAATGGTCAAAATCAATCCAATCAGTAAATACATCATTTAACCGAGAGCTATTTAGTGAGCTTTAGTAAAGACTATTTACATGTTCGTCCCAAGTCTTCAAAGCTTTTGGGGTAGAGTAGTACAAGTTGTTTCCATGATTTGCACCAGCTGTATAGATATGAACTACGTTATCGATCGCTTTGCCATCTAATAAATTGGTCATGGACTTATAAGCCTTTGTCATTTTGGCATTCTCTTCAGTTCCTAGACTCATGAAAATAAAAGGACTTTCACTCTGAACGGAAGAATAGAAGTTTTGAGCCTTTGTTAATATGGTGGAGTCATCTCTCCAAAAAGCAGGACTGAAGCAAAAGAGTGCATCGAATGTGTCTGGTTGCTCTAAGTAAGCATAAAAAGTAAAAAGACCTGCGCGCGAATGACCGGCTAGCATTCGATGTTCATTTACTGGATACTTTGACTCGATGAATGGAATTACTTCGTTCGTTAAGAACTTCAGAAATTGATCTCCTTGTCCAAAATCCTTTCCATCGGTTTCCTGAAGAATATAGTGAGGTGTTAAGTCACGGTTTCGGTCAGTATTAGGAATGCCGACTATGATCATATCCCGAACTACTCCAGCTCTGCTCAGTAATCCAGCAATTTCCGCGATCCGAAAATCCTGTGAGGTACCATCCAGCACATACATAACTGGATACTCTTGAGAAGGACTGTAGGTAGGAGGGAGATGGATCAGGATATCACGTTTTTCGGCTAGTACCTCTGAGTAGATATTCTCTGCATTATCAGCTTCAAGCTGATCCATTTGATCAATGATTTCGAGGAGTGTTACCATCCCTACGATCATCACGATCGTTGTAACTATTACAGCAATTATTACTTTCTTCATGTTGTACTTTTTCTTGTAATAACGAGATAAAAAGGCTAAACGAGTACGTCATTTCACCGCCACTTTGGTGTCATTAGACCAATGAGGGTACACGAAAAAGCACTATTTCCGAATTCTTATTCAGTTTAATCGCTGAATGGATAATGATAGAGACATTTGCAATGAGCAGGATGATATAGACTGTCATGCGAATGGGAAAGTGTCCATAAACGCTCTGACCAGTCAGTATATAAGTGAGAGTCTGTATCAGGCTCATGGAAAAAAGTATAGCAATCATCCATAGTATTTGGAAACTCACCACCTTTCTGCTTGATGAATGATCAGAAAGATAATGCTTGTTCTTAATCCAGTAAATCACTTGAAACAGTGTGCTTATAAGTGGTAAAAGGATGACGAGAAGTCCTATTGCATTTAAGGTGCGAGCCCTTTTACATACTTCGTTGGTTGGTGGGGTTTCTTCAGTCCCTAGGTCAGAAAGTTCGATCTTTAGGCTTTTCGCTAATGTTCTTAGCGTGTGTCCTCTTGGATAAACCTCTCCCTTTTCAATTCGCTGGATGGTTCGGACTGAGATTCCGGAAAACTGAGACAACTCTTTCTGAGAATACCCAAGATTCTTTCGGTGACTAACAATTTGTTTTCCCAGATTCATAGAGCTCAAATTTAGGGTTAATCAGTCATATTAAAAGATGCCATATTTGAAGTTTTTTTTGGCATTTATCAACTTACGAGCCTCTTCCTAATGGAGAATCCATAGAGCTACTTGTTTGCCTTAAATATCTTTCTAAATCGCTCAGGAAGCTCATCCTTCAGATGGACTTCTTGATGTGTAAATGGATGTATGAATTTTAAGGAAAAGGCATGTAGATACAGACCTTTTCCATTTAGAATCAGAGGCTCTTTTCCATATTCTTTATCTCCCAATATCGGATTTGCGATGCTCGATAGGTGCTTACGCAGCTGATGTCTTCTTCCGGTGAGCGGTTCTAATTTCAGCAAATTGAGTTGGCTAAACCTCTTGGAGAGGACTGATTCGCAGAGCGTATAATTTGACTGGGACTCCTTACCATCAACTTCGGTAGTGATCTTTCCTTGCGTGTTCATTTCGCCAATCGTGACTGCATAGTAGGTCTTCTTGACCGCTCTATTTTCGAATAGCTTATTCAGCGATTGTATGCTACTACTCGTTTTCCCTACCAGTAGAATTCCCGTAGTTGCAAAATCTAACCGATGGACAGGTTGTGGTGCGGTCGCATCTGGAAGGTTACTTCGTTTGATGTTTTGAGCTAGTGCGTTAGCTATTGTTTTGAATCGATTGCCACTCACCAATATGCCTGCAGATTTATAAATAGCTGCTAAGTATTCATCTTCGAATAGTACTTTAAGCGGGAAGGTCAGTTTCTTCTTCGCGCTAGTTTCTTCAGACGTACTCAGAGTAATCTGTTCTCCTCCATTGATGAAAGTAGCTGTCGTGGCAATCCTATCATTTACCGTAATGAGCTGTTTTTTAAGCGCTTTCTTTAAAGATGATTTTGTTGATACTGCATTGAAAATTCCTACACCATACTCCTGTAGTCGAAGAGGAGCTGAGAGCTTAGGAACGATATGGGTTTGGGATGGCTTGATAGTATTTGTGTTCAATAGCAATTATGCAATAGAAATCTATTGCATCATCAGACGAGTTTTAAAATCAGTCAGTTACGTATTTTATCAAAATCTATTTGGGGATTCTCAAATGTCTGGACGGTCCGTAGCGGGCAACCCTGACTAAATGCTGGGAACAATATTTCTGTCGATTATTCATTTTTCTAATGAATAGTCTGGGTTCAACCTATCGAACAGTCTGCGACTCTGGTTTCGGTAGCTGTTTTCTCAAGCAGCATGTTTCAAGTTCTTTCATGGCGGTAAGAAATATTTAAAAACTAGGGCTTACTATTCAATCTCCGAATTTGTTGACAATTACTCGACCATAATATCTTTCATATCAAGTTTGATCACCTTGCCAAATTTACGCAGTTGATCCATGTCGATCCTAGAGGCATCTCCATATACTGTAACCACAATAGGTTTACCCTTAATGTTGGACTGGTAAAATGACTGAATGTCGTCAAAGGTTAGATCAGGATATTTTTCAAAATTGATCTTATTTGGATCTTCTTGGTAACCCGAATTAAGAAAAGCATCGACTGACTGAGAGAGCTCTCTAAATGCTGGTTTACTAGCGCTCGTTTTTAAAACTAGCCCATCTCTAATGGGTACCAAACGCTCTTCGTAACTGGGCATATCAGTGAGTAGTCCCATTACCACTTCTACGGCATTGGCAGTCTTATCAGCCTGTGATCCGGTAAAGAGAACGAGTCTTCCCTTTTTGTTCGGTTCATAAGTAGGATCTATATAATTACCACCTGTGGCATAGGCAAGCGATCTAAACTCTCGCACTTCTTGAAAAAGCAATCCAGAGAGACTATTGGTGTAGTAGGCGTTAAATGCATTTTTCTTGTAGGTTTCTTCATAATTCAGAGCTTCCCCGTTGACTATGTAGTACACATAACTCTGAATAGCTTTCTTATCATTTACTAGGTAGATAGTATTCTCTGAGACTTCTTGGGCCTGCATGAACGCATATTGATCTATCTCGTTTCTAGAGAATAAGTCACTAGAAGTCCATTTTGAGGCTACTTCTTCCTTTGGCAACTGACCAACATAGTGAATTGCATTGAATCCGTTTCCTATTAGCTTTCCTAGCGTGGATTTTAGTGCAGATGGGTCAAGTTGTTTGAGGTCTTTTACGGGAACTCTGTTGAGGTAGCTAGATTGATCACCAAAGAGTCCATAAACGTACAGGATTCTTCCAGCAGAGGAAGGGTTGTTGCTGCTGATTTTATTCTCCGTAGTTTGTTGGTTATAGAGGTAACTCATCGTTTCTTCTGTCGGATTAAACGAATCAAAAACATGTTCGATTAGCTCAATGGTTTCAGAGAATTTTTCATCTAAACCTTGGACAGTCAAGTTAAAAGTTGTGTATTCTGCATCGAAACTATATGTCGCACCTAAGCTTGCAAACTTTCTCTTTAACGCTCCTGCTGAATATTTAGAAGTGCCTGAGTTATTAAGCGCCTCAGCAATCAACCCAGCTAGAGGCTCCCGGTTAACACCCTTTGCAATGCTCATACGCAAGGTGAAAACATCATTCAATGGATTCTTTGTGTGATAGATATAGTCCTTATAAAGGCTTACGTCTTTATCGAGATCAATGAACTTAGGATTTGACTCTTGAACGGGTACTTTTTCAAATCGCTGAGCATAAGCTGATGAGGCCTCAGTTCGGGCTGAAATAGGGCTGTATGATGGCTTTTCAAGTTTTGTCTTTTTAGGAAAACCAGTATGTGAGCGCATGGTGAAATAATCATTTCCGTAATACTTGGCCGCTACACGTTGTACTTCTTCCTTTGTAAGGTCTTGTACCTCGTCAGAAAGTGAGAGAAGATGCTCATGACTTACTCCATAAATAAAGCTGAGCCCCATATACCTTCCTCGGTTGCCGAGCTCTTCAAGTGACGTATTGAAGTTTCTGTAGATTCCATTCTTAATAGATTCAAAGTATTCCTGAGTGAAATCACCTTTTGCTATATCTGCAAAACCTTCTTGTACGATGGACTCAAACTTTTTGAGATTTTTCCCAAATACCTTTGGCACATAAAATATAAAAGTGGAGCCGTCTTCCTCTAAAAATTCCTGATAGGCTCCTGCATACAAGACTTCATTATTCAGGGTGAGTTGATCCAAAAATCCAGTTTCATTTTCATTGGACATCATATCACCGATGACCGCCAAAGCCGCATAGTCTGAGTGACTTCTAGGAACCAATTTGTAACCCATAAAACCAGCCTTAATCGGAGTGATTCTTACTTTTTGGAGTTCTCTTCCGTTGAACTGTTTCAGTGTATAGGATGGAAAAACTAATTCTTCTCCTCTTTTTAGTTCTCCAAAAGACTTTTCTATAAGCGGCTTGACGGTTTTTGAATCAAAATTTCCAGAAAGGACAAGGGCCATGTTGTTGGCTACATAGTATTTCTCAAAATACTCATACATCTTTGATAATGACGGGTTTTTGAGGTGTTCCACACTACCAAGAACCGTTTGGGTGCTATATGGATGATCTCCGTAAATGAAAGATGCGAACTTTTCTTGAACACGCCTTTCTAAGTTGTCTCCTGCTCTATTCTTCTCCTCGTATACCGCCTCTAACTCACTTTGAAATAGCCGAAAAACGGGATTTTGAAAACGATGAGCATAGATGTCTAGCCATTTGGCTATTTGATTGGCAGGGAAATAGTTGTAGTAATTAGTGTAGTCCTCACCCGTGCTAGCATTTACACCTGTACTTCCTATAGATTTTATCAATTTATCAAACTCATTAGGTATGGCATATTGGGAGGCCTTGAGTTCTTGCTCATTGATTTTCTTTTGAATGTTTAGTTTTTCCGATTTGTCGGTAGATTTTGCCAAATCATCATACAATAGTTTGATGGAGTCCAGATGGATTTTTTCTAATTCAAAGTTTTGAGTACCTAGTTCTTGGGTTCCTTTGAAAAGCATGTGCTCTAGGTAGTGTGCAATACCTGTAGCCTCGGCGGGATCATTTTTACCTCCTGCATTCACCCATATAGAGCCGTATACATTGGTTGCATTTTCATCTTCATTGAGATACACAGTCAAGCCATTATCCAACTGATAGGTATCCACTTGGATGCCAAGATCCTGTCCTGATAATACTAAAACTTGTAAGCCAATTAATATGGAGATAAGGTGTCGCATGGGCTATTGCTTTTAGTTTATTCGTAGGATATTAACAAAACGGTAAAGCGGAATAAGAGTTAATCTATTTAGTTGGTTGGTAAGAGTTACGTGAAGATAAGTTCACTTCAGTCATCCGAGTAAAGTATTCAACTGGTATAAAACAAGAAAAGCATATCAGTTACGATATGCTTTTTCAATGATAATTGGTAAAAAATGTTAGTTGTTATACAACAGACACATTTACTGCATTCAATCCTTTTTGTCCTTCTTGAACGTCAAAAGATACTTTATCTCCTTCTCTGATTTCTTCTGTTAAACCATTAACATGTACAAATACATCTTTACCACCTTCGTCAGGTGTAATGAATCCGAATCCTTTACTTTCATTG
>CAYGPP010000164.1:0-7481 GCA_964351885.1 uncultured Marinoscillum sp. | reverse complement strand
GATCAGTTTCAATTGATTCATAAAACGGATTACTGAAAACAGACACAATACTCGTTTCAGTCTTATATTGTAGTATCTAGACTTAGCGCACTATGAAGATCTCACGTCATCCATCTCTTACTCTTCTTGTCTCAGGCCTATTGTTTGGTCTACTTTATGCTTGCCAGCCTGCTGACAAAACCCATCAGAAGGTCTTACCTACCAATGAATCGATCAAGTATCATGGTAGAATCAACTGGGCTGATTCGTTGAATCCAGAAATCTATTGGTCAGGATCAGGATTGTCTATCAATTATCAAGGTGGAGATCTTTATGCCGACTTTGTAGATTCCACAGGTCAGGTGTATCTCAATATCGTCTATGATCAGGACAGTCTCAGATATCTCCAATTAGATGAGGGTAAAAACAGTGTTTTGATCGCTTCTTTTGAAGACCAAGTACCTCATCACATCGAAATTCTCAAAAGAAATGAATGGATGGTCACAGGCGCTTTGATCTTCGAAGGTCTCACCATGGATGGAGGAAAGCTGCTTTCTGCCCCTGAGACTTCCGATAAGACCATTGAGTTCTTTGGCAACTCGATCACGGCCGGATATGCTATCGAAGATCTAACAGGAGGAGATCGCAGCGACAGTATCTATACGAATAACTACTACACCTATGCTGCCACCACAGCACGATATTTTAATGCCGATTACTTCGCCACAGTACAATCTGGGGTCGGAATTATGGTGAGTTGGAACCCTGAGATCATGCCAGAGATTTATGATCGCCTCAACCCAAAAGATCCAACTTCAAAATGGAATTTCTCATTAGTTCAGCCAGATGTAGTAGTCATCAACCTTGGCCAAAATGACTCTTGGCTTTTAGCAATGAATGAATATGAGCAGTTCAAAATACGATTTGGAGAGAATGCTCCTTCTATTCCCGAATGGCAAACGGCGTATCGTCGATTTGTCGAAAGCATCAGGCAGAAGTACCCATCAGCGCATATAGTTTGTGCTATTGGCAGCATGGATGCCAGTGCGGAAAATTCGCCATGGCCTGATTACATACAGCAAGTAGTGGATGATTTACAGGATCAAAGCATGTCAACCATCATATTCCCTTTTACCGAGACAAATGGTCACCCAAGAGTGGTGCATAATCGACAGATGGCCGATCAACTGATAGCCCACCTAGAGAAAGTGATGGATTGGTAAACTCTGTACATTCCGATGACTTTTGGTGCACAGAAAAGAAGTGAGATTTAATTTATCTTGGGTCTGTCAGGTTCAGACTTTACCCACACCACAACTATAATCTTATGTACAATCTACCCTATCACAAAGAAGAGAACGCGCAAATAATTAAGGAGTTCATGGAGCAATACCCATTCGCTTTTTTGACAGGGTGTGATTCAGAGAACAAGCCTATTGCTACACAAGTGCCCGTTTTTGTTGAAGAGCAGGATGGTAAGAATATACTACGTGGACATATAATGAAAAACACAGACCACCATAAAGCTTTCTTACAAAATGACAATGTGCTTGCCGTTTTCACAGGTAAGCACACCTATATAAGTGGTACTTGGTACAGCAATCCACATACTGCCTCGACTTGGAATTATATGAGCGTACATGCAAAAGGTGTTATCAAATTTTTAGGCGATAGTGAGCTAGAAAATGTACTTAGAATGACTAGCCTACATTTTGAAGGACAAAACCACGAATCAGCCACCGTTTTTGACAACCTTCCTTTAGCTTTCAAACAAAAAGTGATGGGTGCAATTGTCGCTTTTGAAATTGAAGTAAAAGCGCTTGATACTGTTTTCAAATTAAGTCAAGACCGAGATGCTGAAAGCTATCACAACATCATAGCTAAGCTTAAAGAACAAGATGACGATGGTCGTGTGGTTGCCGCTGAGATGGAAAAAAGAGCAACGGGACTATTTCCTGAATGAGCATTTAGCATCCTAAAAGCTATCTACTTTCAAGCGCAAACAAACGCTTGTGTTATACTATCAGAATCCAAACGGGCGAACTGAATCAATAACAGATTTTCCCCTATCACCGATAAATCATGGTAAATTCGTACTGATATGGATAGAGTGGAGGTAGGTATTTTTTTAGAAACAATTGAAGATATCCCCATCATAGATGTTCGCTCACCGGGTGAGTTCCATAAGGGTCATATTCCAGGGGCTAAATCCATTCCGCTCTTTACCAATGAAGAAAGAGCATTGGTTGGAACTTTGTATAAGCAACAAGGCCAAAAGTTCGCCATTAAAAAAGGCCTCAAAATAGTTGGGCCAAAAATGGTTGATTTTATCAATCAAGCTGAGGCTATTGACTCTAGTCATCTCCATATTCACTGTTGGCGAGGAGGAATGAGATCAGAGAGTATGGCATGGCTCTTTGAGCGGTATGGATTAAAGACCTCCATTCTTATGGGTGGTTACAAAGCTTATCGCCGTGAAGTACTTAGCTACTTCGATCAGCCATTGAATCTAAGAGTGCTCACAGGTTACACTGGTTGTCAAAAAACAGAACTGCTAGCAGTGATGTCTCAGCAAGGCGCTCAGGTCATTGATCTTGAAGGACTGGCAAATCATCAAGGATCTAGTTTTGGTAATGCAAAGACAGACGGTCAACCCACCAGTGAGCAGTTTCAAAATAACCTTCATGCTTATTGTCAATCCCTTGATCTGAGCAAACCAATCTGGATAGAAGATGAGTCCATTTGCATCGGCAATGTCAGCTTGCCAGAGGCGCTCTTCGAACAGATGTCACTATCTCCTCACATTCTGATCACTGCTGACACGAATCAGCGGCTTCAATTCTTGGTGAAAGACTATGGGGACATTGATCCTGAGAAGCTGAAGTCATCCACCATTGCCATCACCAAGCGGCTAGGAAAGGAAAACACTGCAACAGTATTATCTGCGATTGAGCAAGGTGATCTTTACAATGCGGCTTCCTTAATATTGGGGTATTACGATCACCAATACGAAAAATCTATTTCCAAAAAATCAAAACACATGATAGCTGAATTTAATCTAGTGAGCGACCAACTAGAAAGCTTGGCTGCCGAATTAATCAATCACAGAGAATGTCAATAAAACTTACTGCCTACAGTCACGGTGCTGGCTGTGGCTGCAAACTCTCCCCTGCTGTATTATCCGAGATCCTCTCAGGTGAAAAACAACAAGCCTTTCAAAACTTGCTAGTGGGCAACAGCGACCGTGATGATGCAGCGGTCTATGATCTGGATGGTAAAACAGCCATTATCAGTACTACGGATTTTTTCATGCCCATAGTAGATGACCCAGCAGACTTTGGTGGTATCGCAGCGGTCAATGCCATCAGCGATATCTATGCGATGGGAGGCACCCCTATGATGGCTATTGCAATTCTTGGTTGGCCAATAGACAAAATATCAACGGATGTAGCACGTGAAGTACTAGATGGCGCAAAAGCGGTCTGCACCGAAGCGGGAATTCCTCTCGCGGGAGGACATAGCATAGATGCTCCCGAACCAATATTTGGTTTGGCTGTAACTGGAAGTGCACCTATTGAGGTGATCAAGAGAAATGGAGGTGGGCAAGAAGGGGACTTATTGTATTTGACCAAACCTGTAGGCGTAGGATTGATAACCACAGCTCAGAAAAAAGGAATAGCCCGAACAGGCGACTTGGAACTTGCAAAAAAATCAATGCTCACGTTAAATAAAATTGGACAAGTACTTGCCAAACGATCGGAAGTCCATGCGATGACAGACGTTACAGGTTTCGGGTTGGCAGGACATCTGATAGAGATGGCTGAGTCCAGTGGGCTGAGTGCAGTCATTGACCACTCACAAGTCCCAGTGCTCCCATGTACAGAACATTATCTCGACTTAGATACATCACCGGGTGGTACTGCCCGTAACTGGAAGAGTTATGGAGATAAAGTGGATTGCGCGGCTGGTTTTGATTTTCGAATCATCGCCGATCCTCAGACAAGCGGGGGATTGTTAGTTAGTATAGCACCAGATGCCAAAGAAGAGTTTGAGGCGTTTATGAGAGCACAAGGTTTCCAATTGAAGTCTTTTGGATATTTGGATAGCCGTCAGAACGCAGCGCTAATTGTCAGTTATGGCTAAGTACAGTCGCTATTTGGTTTTGTGTGCTGTGCTGAAGTAGAGAAATTGGGTAAACCAAACTAACTCATCGTCGCTTTACGAGAGCAGCAGTAAATGGAGAGAAAGTAGCGTTACTAGTTATACTAACACCAATAAGTCTTTTGTTTGTATAACAAGACAACTAACATCCAAAAAACATCTCATTTAGAACACTTGTTCGTCAAAGTAGTTAATTCCCCAAACTACGAAGCGAGGTTCTGTCTTATCCGTATCTTTACCTTAATCAAATTTGGTTAATCCTACTATTCAAATCCCCAAATTCCTAAATGCCCAAATTACCCAATGAGCATAAGTTCGTTGATCTTTCAGACTATGGAAGACCAATTGCTAGCGTCATAGCCAACTCATTAAAAGACACTACTTTCACGCCGATTCATGTTACCATTGGATTTATCATTTCTGGTCTCATTGCCATTTATTGTATCCTTCAGGAACACTACTGGCTTGCCGCATTCTTTCTAATTTTTAAGTCAATATTGGATGCTGCAGATGGTGAATTAGCTCGTGTAAAAGAACAACCATCTTATACTGGTCGGTATTTAGATTCTGTAGCTGACATTATCCTAAATGCGCTATTTTTTCTCTCTATTTGGTATGTGACCATCACTCCTCTTTGGGTTTGTCTTGTAGCCTTTTTGGGTTTGCAATTACAAGGCACGCTCTACAATTATTACTATGTTATTTTGAGAAACAAAGTTGATGGAGACACCACAAGTCGGGTGTTTGAAGACAAGACCCCCATTGCATTGAAAGGTGAAACACAAAAGCATGTAAATATCCTTTTTGGTTTATTCAAACTACTTTACGGCACTTTTGATAAAGCCATTTACGCATTAGATAGTAATGCCAGCAGAGGTGAAATTTTACCAAATTGGTTGATGACTAGCGTTTCTACGCTTGGTTTAGGTTTCCAACTACTCATTATTTCCGTTCTACTTGTATCGGGACTCAAAGCGATTATTCTTCCTTTCTTCTTAGTCTATACAGGAATGATCTTCGTTTTTGTTGGGATCTGAAAAATCTTTTATTAATCAAGCAAAGCAGTCGATAAGTCAATGGAGAAAAATGCACTCGCAGATAAGACTGTATCACTCTCAAAGCACGTTCAAAACTATGAGTCATTTCTCTCAGACTATTTGTAATCAAGAGGAATTAGTAAATTGCATAATGATTTTACCCACCGCTACCCCTGTAAGAAGGGGGAATATTCGGATGTCAATTTCATAGCATTAGTTACCTTGGCATATACATATAGAGCGCATTAAAACATTGATCTATGGAGAATAAAGAAGTTATCAGAAAAGGAGAAGGCAAAAATTACAACTACTCGCAAGATCATTGCTTTATCAAACTCTCCTCCGAACACACGAATGGGGAGCTGTGCTTTGTAGAGGACACTATAAAACCGGGCTTCCACCTACCGCGTCATCATCACAAAATCATGACGGAAGTGTTTTACATTCTTGAGGGTGAAATAGAACTCATCTTCGATGATGAAACGATCATTTGCCGACCCGGTGACACCATCACCGTTCCACAAAATGTATGGCATGAAGCAAAGTGTGAGAAAGGTGGAAAGATGCTCACTATATTCAAAAGCGGTCAATTTGATCGCTACCTTGAAAAATTATCAACAATGTCCGACGAAGAATTCGCGGATAAAGATTTGATGGATGCCATCTCAGCGCAGTTTGATATTTATGGAGCTTGAGATGTATCCCACATTAGCGTAAGTTAAAGCTTGCATCAATTGTAAAGCAATATATCTGACAGTAGCCAAACGCTTAGCAGAAACAAACGCTAGACAAGCCATTGCCTAGCAGGTTGAAGTAAATGGTAGGAGTGTTGGTGAGCAGTATTTTTTAAGAGTCGTCAGTAAGGGTAATCTCAGCCACTATCACCTCGAATGGTTCGAACAAGGAGACTCATTCCAAGGATGGATGGATTTATTCAAAAAAGAAGAAGATCAATTATTCATTAGAGCAACGCAAGGATTACTCGGCTTGAAAAGAAAAGTGTTGATGGATTATTTCTCAAATTGCCCCAACCTCCAAGAACAAATCCAACAAAAACATTTAACTAAACCCTGGCAAGTAGTTGAGTTTTATAATGGTCATTGTACCTTCTGATTTTATCAATCACCTCATTCATTGGTAAAGGTTGGAGCTAAAAACAATTCCGGTAGCCGCTCTGTTCTAATCATAATGATATTACAATCAATTTCTTCCTTGTGGATCTCCTGACCAATTGCCCTATTTGTAACGCCAGTTCTATTGGTTCTTTCATAGAAACGACGGCCCAGATGCATTCTAGCAAAGAGCGGTTCAACTTTGACCAATGTACGGAATGCAAGTTGGTTTTTTTGAATCCGAGAGTACCCCTAGACCAACTAAAAAACTACTACACTTCACATTACTTACCCTATAGAGGAGCGAAAGCGTGGGGAAAATTTGAACAGTTGGTAGAAGACAGCCAACGAAAATTAGATTTGAAAAGGGTGAAGCGAGTAAAAGAGGCACATGCTACATCATCAGAATCCTTGATTCTAGATATTGGGTGCGGTAAGCCAAGCTTTTTGAAGGCGTGTCAGCAAGTGCTAAATTGTCAAACCAAGGGTATTGACTTTAGTGATGAAGGTTGGAAAGATCAATCTGCTGATTTCGAAGCGTTAGATTTAGAAGTAGCAGAAGTCAAAGACCTACCTAGTAGTTTGCAGCCTGATGTCATTACTATGTGGCATTATTTGGAGCACGATTACAAACCGCTGGAAAATCTAAGTTATCTAAAATCTGTAGCGAAACCATCTACTACACTTATCATTGAAATCCCAAATTTTGATTCGGCAAGTAGAAAAAAATATGGGCAGAACTGGGCAGGGTGGCATACACCTCGACACATTTCATTGTTCTCCCCAAAGAATGTAGAATTGTTGCTTCAAAAAAGTGGTTGGAAAGTTTCTGAAACACTTACTTATGGCACTATGGACCCCTATTTACTCTACTGGATGAGTGAAATGGAACAAAAAGGAATTCAATGGGATAAAAATATGGAGGATGAATTTTGGGCTTTTGTGCTTGGAATGGTTCTCTTTAAGCCAAAGAAATGGATGGAGAAAAAATCTTCTCTTGGAATAATGACGGTCATTGCAACCCCACAATAATGTTTTTTAAAAGATCAAAAGATCTTTACCTTCCCATGTTCCGATTGATTTGTAAGGGTGAAATCTTGCAAAGAGCTCTTCGCTATACCATTCGTTATTGCGCGTCTGTCTTGTCCTGAAATAGGTTGACCGAAATTGCTTTTGATGAAGTTGTAAATAT
>CAYGPP010000163.1:0-7504 GCA_964351885.1 uncultured Marinoscillum sp. | reverse complement strand
CCAATGACCTACTGATTACAAGTCAGTTGCTCTACCAGCTGAGCTAAGGAGGCCTCTAATTACCTCTTTTCACTAAGTGCTTTTCTCTGTTCTGTGACTTTGCAACAAGTTGCTCTATCGGAACGCCGAACCGCAGCTGAGCTAAGGAGGCCTGATTTACTGCATCGCAGTAGAATCTGTTTGTTTGCTCTCTATGAAAGCGAGTGCAAATGTATCATTCCAATCAAATAATACAAAGGCACAAGAAGAAAATTTAAGCTTGTTTTAATAATTTCAATTGCTTCTTCAATTCCACGATCTGAGTACGGGCGCTTTCTATCTTTCCATCAAACTCCTTACGTAGCTTATCTGCAGTTTTAGAAGCAGCAAAAAAGTCTAAATTGGTGTTCCAAGTAGCTATGTTATTTTCCAAGTCACTAACCTTTCTTCGAATGGTAAATTCCATTTTTTGAAGCTTATGACTAGAATTGGCTCCTCCCTTCATCTTACTCAGTTCAAGTTGAGTTTCAATCTCTACCCTCTGCGTATCCTCAAGGTCTGGTAATTGCAATAACTGCTCCACTATCCCATCAAAACGAGCTTGAATTTTCTTGATAGCACCTCGTGGCACAAAGCCTGCAGAGGAAAACTTACCAAATAAGTCATACACTTCACTCAACTCTATAGTATCAGAATTAAGATACGCCTCCAGCATGCTACAAGTTTCTTCCTTAGTCACGAGATTTTTCTCGTACTCCTTTTCTTGAACGCTTCCATTTTCTCGCTTACGGTTGAAAAATTCATCGCAAGCCCTTTTGAATTTTTTATATACCTCATTTCTAACCTTCTCTGGTACCGGTCCAATTTCACGCCATTGATTTTGTAATCTTTTAAACTCATTGGCCGCTTTCTCCCACTCTTCACTTGACTTCAATTCTTCTGCTTTCGCCAAAAGCTCCTCTTTCTTCTTGAGGTTCTCCTCACGCTGACCTTCCAGCGACTTAAAGAATGCATTCTTATTGCTAAAAAATTGCTTAAATCCTCCCCAAAACTGCTTATTAATAACTTTAGAACGATCTCTAGGTAAACCTCCTATGGCTTCCCATTTCTTTTGAAGTTCTAAAAGCTCTTTAGTTTTTTTATTCCAGTCACTTATTTTGTCTGAGTTAAACTCAACCAGTTTAGCTACTTCTTCTGTCAACGCATTTTTTTTCTCGGCATTCTCAGAGAGTTCAGATTTCAAACCATCATAATAATCCTTTCGCTTGGAGTAAACATCGTCAGAAGCCGCTTTGAACCTTTGCCATAGCTCTTCCTGAACTTCCTTCGGCACAGGCCCTAGGTGCTTGTATTCCTCATGCAATTCGTTAAGTTGAACAATCGCCTCCTTAAGGTTATCTGAATCGGTAAGGGCTTCCGCTCGTGCACAAAGCTCCTTCTTAGCCTCCAAATTTTTTCTTCTATCCAGCTCTTTGAGCTCAAAGTAGATACTACGATTATCGTAAAATCTATCCATGAGCGCATTGTAATTAGCCCAAAGGGTCTTCACGTATGCTGATGGCACATGACCAATACTCTTCCACTCTTCCTGTAAGGTTTTGAGTGCATTGATGGAAGATGTGCTTTCTTCTCCATCTACTAACTCACGAAGCTTCTCTAGAGTCTCTTCTTTTCGCTTCAGGTTCTCATCTTTACTTTTCTCAAGCTCGGAGAAAAATTTATGTTTTTTGTGTCTTAGCTTATCAAATAGCTGAAAATAAGCCTGATCAGTTTCATCACCATTAAACTGGAAATCCTCGGCATCATTTTCGCCAGCTACAAAAGACGCTTTCGCTGCCTTCTTTTCAGCTTCAAAAATCTTATCATAATGAGGGCCAATTTCCTTCAACGCTTTGTCCAGCACACGCATTTGAGTCATCTCAGATACCTGATTGAGGGCATCCAAAATCTCTTGTTTTGTGGCATCTTCAAGGTGCAACGATCCAAGAAGCTTTTCATCTTCATTCTCCCCTTCGTCTTCATCACTAGAATCAGCCGTCTCGTCTTCAGAGATGACCTCCTCTTCTGTTACAGCTTTTTCTTTAGCGACGGCAGGTTCTTCAGCAATTAAAGGCTTCTCGTTGTTGGCAGCTTCTGGAACTGGGGGTTGTTTGCTAGGCTCTGTATTAGTCGCACTAACCTCTGTGGATGCTTCTTCCCTCACCTCCTCTTCTGATCCTACACTTTGATTCGAACCTGCCGCCACCACCTGACTGCTTGGTGGTGCGTCTTCCACAACTTCTGTTGCTGGTGTGGCTTCTAGTTGATCTTTCAAAGTACTGGTATCACTTAATTCAGTTTGTTCCTGAACACCTTCCTGAGCTTCATTTATTTCCTCAGGCATCTTGTTTTCTTTCTCCTCCATAATGGATTTTTCAAATTCTCCTCAATCTAATAATTATATCACTTTACACCTCTTAATTCAATCTTGGGTCTAAAGGATAGTTGGCAATCATCTTAAACTTCCCTCCCATATCTTTCAATACAGACTTCCACAACTCATCTGCATTCATATCAAATACGATCTCAGGATTCGTCTGCTTGTGTACTATCCAAGATTTAGCTTCTAATTCCTCTTGCAACTGTCCAACCGACCACCCTGAATAACCAACGAAAAATTTAGTTGATTTTCTAACGTCATCATACAAAATCAATGAACGGGATAGTCCGTCAAAATCTATTCCCCAGTGTATTCCTTCAGCTATTTTCTTATCACCAGCGTATGACTCGGAACCACCATGCAAAAAATGCAACGTATTCTGCTGAACTGGCCCACCGACAAACACCTCAGAATCAGGTCCTTGGTATTCTTCCACTAGTTCTGATAGGCTATGATCGGAAGGCCTGTTTAATACAAAACCAAATGAACCATTTTCATCATGTTCACACAACAATATTACTGTACGCTCAAAATTCGGATCAGGCAAATACGGCTCTGAAATAAGCAAGTCTCCTCGCTCTGGAAAAATGATATGGTCGTTACCAAAATAGTCCATCAATGCAATGCGGGTTTAAGTGGAAGCCCTTCCAAAATAGACGCCTCGTTCTCAGTCATCTCCTCTAGTCTTTTATAGACAGCCAATTCATCAAAATAGTTTAAGGCCATCTTAATAAAAACTTCCCCATGTTTAGCTTCTGAAGCCCAAAGCTCTTGATAGAACCTCTTAATCCCAGGGTCTTCCAACGCTTCATAAACCATTCTGAAGCGCTCGGCACCTCTCGTCTCTACCAATGAGGCGAGCAGTAACCTGTCCATAAAGCGTTCTTCTCGTCCGTCTCTACAATTGGCCAAAAGTTGTGTTACATAAATATCCTTGCCTATTTCGTGGGTCAACTCAATGCCCCGTTCTTCCATAATGGCATAGACTGACCTAAAATGCTCCAGCTCCTCTACTGCAGTATCTATCAATTCAGGGATGATTTCTATCCTATTCGGATACTTAGCCACAAAACTCATAGCCATAGCAGATGCCTTACGCTCGCAATTCGCATGATCTTTCAGGAATTCATCGAAATTTCCCATCACCGCTTCTATCCACGCCTGACTACTTTTCACCTTCAGATCTATTCTTTGCTTCATCTTAACTCAGTCTTTCTTATTCTAATCACTAAATTTGAACAGATTTCAGTCCTGTTTTCGATCTTTCAAATTGAAAACAAATAAAATCATTTTAAACCTTATAAAAGAACGACTTCTTATCTAAGTATGGGATTAGACCTGACCTCTCTTCGGCAAGATTACACAAAGGCTCAATTGGACATTGAAACAGTTGCAGATGCCCCAATAGAACAATTTCAAAAATGGTTTGAGCAAGCAAAAAATGTTGGGATTCTCGAACCTAATGCCATGGTCGTTGGTACGAGTGATAAAAGTGGAGTGGTCACCCAGCGAACAGTGCTACTAAAGGCTTTCGACGATTCTGGATTTGTGTTTTACACAAACTATAAGAGTAAAAAAGCCACTCAGTTGGATGAAAATTCTAACATCAGCTTATTGTTTCCTTGGTATGAGCTGGAACGACAAGTAGCCATCACAGGAATAGCCGAAAAAATCACCCACGCCGAATCAATGAAATATTTCCTAAGCCGACCTTTTGGAAGTCAGCTTGGAGCATGGGTCTCTCATCAGAGCAAAGTCATTTCTTCAAGGAGCATTTTGGAGCAAAAGCTTCATGAGATGAAAGAGAAGTTTAAGAATGGTCAAATGCCCTTGCCTGACTTTTGGGGAGGGTATAAAGTGGTTCCGAAAACAATCGAGTTTTGGCAAGGTAGATCCAGCCGGTTACATGATAGGATATTTTACGAATATAAGGATGGCTTATGGTCAAAGAAACGCCTTTCACCTTGAGCAGTAAGAATATCTATCTACAGAGATACGCTTGGCCT
Source organism: uncultured Marinoscillum sp. (assembly GCA_964351885.1). Taxonomy (GTDB): domain Bacteria; phylum Bacteroidota; class Bacteroidia; order Cytophagales; family Cyclobacteriaceae; genus Marinoscillum. Next base: position 3,100 of record CAYGPP010000163.1, on the reverse strand, counting down.
TCAATTGATCTTCACAAACAAATAACCGGCTCTCCCGAGATTATTATAGTCATACCCGCTCACAAGGAAGTTAGTATTACCCATGCTCTTCAAGCTCTAAATAAATGTTCTCTTCCTATTTATGAGGTAGCCATTTTAATAATAGTTAACGAGTCGGAAATAGCTGAAAATGAGGTTTCGTCAATTAACCAATCTTGCTTAGATACAATTAGATCATTTCAATCACAGTATCAAATAGTATACAGCTACCAAAAACTACCTGTAAAGAAAGCTGGTGTTGGACTGGCAAGGAAGATTGGTATGGATGAAGCTGTTAGACACTTCGAATCTCTCAAAAAGGATGGCATCATTGTTTGCTACGACGCTGACTGTCAGTCAGAACCAAACTATTTGTCTGAAATAAAGAAATACTATCAATCTTCAGAGAGCAAAGTGGGTATTGTTCATTATGAACACAAACTAAACGGTACAAATCAAGTGGCGATCACCAATTACGAGCTTCATTTGAGATACTACGTCAACGCCCTACGATATGCCAATTATCCAAATGCACTGCAAACACTTGGCTCGTGTATTACCGTGAGATCTTCGGCTTATCAAAAACAAGGCGGAATGAACACGAGAAAAGCCGGAGAGGATTTCTATTTCATTCACAAGATGGTACCTCTTGGAGGAATTGGTGAAATAAATAGCACTACAGTATACCCCTCTGATCGAGTTTCAGATCGAGTGCCTTTCGGGACAGGTCATGCCATTGATAAATATCTCAGCAATCCTGATACTGGTTATCCTACCTATAGCCCTAGAATCTTTGACGATTTAAGGTTCATTAATCTCCAATTGGACGAGTGGTATGCAAACCATAGCCTTCAATTAAATAATTCTCCTGAGAGTCTGAAAGGTTTTTTTAAAGAAACTGGTTTTGTTAACGATCTGGAGCAATTAATTGACCAATCAGGAAGTTTTGAAAATTTCGTTGATCGATATTATCAATGGTGGGATGGCTTAAGGGTACTTAAATTTGTTCATTATGCTCGCGATCACTTTTATCCCAATATTGATTTGGACAAAACGCTCAGTTGGCTTTTGAGCATACTGAAACTTGATCACTTTGAAAAATCTAGAGGAGAAATTCTTTCCCAATTAAGAGCTTTTGACAAAGCTCAGAAGTTCTATATCAAATGATATAGATCCCTTACTCCAAGTGGCTGCTTGGTCACAAAACCCTCAGCATACTTCACACCTATCCGATGACCATACTCGATAGCCCGCGCTTCAATCATATTCATGAATTCAGGTTTTGAAATATAGGTCTGAGGCTCACTGTTCTTAGGATCAAAAAACTGAGTTCTGTAGCACCGAATTGCTTCCAACTTTCGCTCGTGACTCTCTGAAATATCAACTAAAAAATCAGGCTCCTGAGAAACACTCTGAATGGCAAAATAGATTTTCTTAGGTCTCCATGGACTTTGAGGTTTGCCATCATCCCCAATCGTCTCTACCTTTTTCAAGCCAGCTTTAAAACAGGCTTCTTCCACCAATGCTGCACCCCTTCCATGATCTGGATGTCTATCATATATCGCATTGGTGATCACAATATCCGGCGTATACTGACGAAGCTTTCTAATAACCGCTAGCTGGTGCTCAGAATCGTTTACAAAAAACGAATCCGAAAAACCTAGATTCTCCCTCACAGACAAGTTCATTACCTCAGCTGCAGCCTTTGCCTCTTTTTCACGCTCTTCAGCACTTCCACGGGTCCCCATTTCCCCCCTCGTTAAGTCGATGACTCCTGTTGTAAATCCTCTATCCTGATGCGCTATTAACGTACCTGCTGCACTTAACTCCACATCATCTGGATGGGCTGCTATTGCTAAAATGTTGATTTTCATAATATGAAAAAGTCCCTTTTCAGGGACTTTTCTTATAATATTTTCAAAATATGATTAGGCCGTAGCTGCTTCCTGAAGTTCTACTTCTTTCTCAGCAATAAACTTCTCTGCATCCAAAGCTCCCATGCAACCACTCCCCGCTGCTGTCACTGCCTGTCTATAAATTTTATCTTGCGCATCGCCAGTAGCAAATACTCCTGGGATATTGGTCTTAGAGGTACCAGGAATCGTCTTGATATATCCTGACTCATCCATATCCAGAGAATCTTTAAAAATGTCAGTATTTGGCTGATGTCCGATTGCAACAAACAAACCTTGAACTTCAAGTTCTCTCTTCTCGCCTGTTACGGTATCCTTAATCCTAATACCTGAAACTTCTTCATCACCCAACACTTCGTCAGTCTCAGAATTCCAAAGCACTTCTATGTTAGGAGCATTCATCACTCGTTGTTGCATGATCTTACTCGCACGCATTTCATCACGACGAACCAACATATAAACCTTATTGACAAGCTTTGATAAATAAGTAGCTTCTTCTGCAGCTGTATCACCAGCCCCAACTATCGCCACATCCTGGCCTCTAAAGAAAAAGCCATCACAAACGGCACAAGCCGAAACACCTCTACCGTTTAGTCGTTGTTCACTTTCTAATCCAAGCCATTTGGCCGAAGCACCCGTTGAAATAATTACAGCTTCTGCTTCAATCTCTGTTTTATTGTCCACAGTAGCTTTCAAAGGCCATCCAGAAAAATCCACTTGAGTAACCAATCCACTTCGAATATCAGTACCAAAGCGCTCAGCTTGCTCCTGAAAGTCAACCATCATCTGTGGTCCGTTGATCCCAGAAGGATATCCAGGATAATTCTCTACATCGTTAGTAATTGTGAGTTGTCCTCCGGGCTGTCCTCCTTGATACAATACAGGTTGCATTCCGGCTCTCGCGGTATAAATAGCTGCAGTAAATCCCGCAGGACCAGACCCTATGATCAACACTTTTACTTTTTCAATACTCATCTTAATTATTATTTAAATCCTAACGATACAACGAAGTAGCAAAGGTATGGTAACATGAAAAGACAAGAAACATTTAAAGTGTCATTTTGACTACTATCCGAGGAATGATTTCAGAGAGTTGGTACCAGAAGTATTCCTTAATCTACTAATTGATTTTTCCTTAATCTGACGCACGCGCTCCCTGGTCAATCCGA
>CAYGPP010000162.1:4718-7511 GCA_964351885.1 uncultured Marinoscillum sp. | reverse complement strand
TAGAATTGAAAGATAAACTGAACCAATTAAAAGCCCTTGAAAATAAGAGTATTGAACTTACCGAGTATTTAGAACAGCAAAAAACAGAATTGGAGCGTGAAAAAGCAGTTCTGGTAAATGCCAATACTCAGGCTATTGACTTCTTAAAAACTGTAAGTCCTGCATTGAAAGAAAGTAGTCCTCAGATACTAGATTCAGTTTCTCAGTTTTATCAGAAAAATGTATTCCGGATTATTGCGATAGAATATGAATTAGTCAAGATTTCAAATTGGCCCGACCAGGAAAAGAAACGGCAGATTGGGTCTTTAAGTAATGATATATCAGCAACCAGAATCAGTATTGGAGATGGTATTGGATCAGCTATTGATTCCAAAATAGAAAGCTTAAATACACTTGCTAACTTCCAGATTGAAGTTTTGCATCAATCAATAATAGTTTCAGCAAAAAAACTGAGAGTAGTGAAATATGATTTAGGTGTTGATACTGAAAATAAAAATTTCACGAAAATCAGCCGACTAGATGCATATTTTCCAACACTTACCTGGAAAGAGTATTTGGGTGTACAACTTTTAAACGTTCCATTAAATGAGTACGATAAAACACTCTTTAAAATTGAGGTTGATGGTAGTCAAGATGGAACCATTATTGATAGAAATTCTTTTGCCCGATTAGACAACAGTTTACTAAGTTTTGTCACCGGAGAACAGGAAGGTGCCTCCATGCTTGAAATCATGAATAAATCAGGACAGGATATCTTACCAGAAAACAAAGATGATTTCATTGAATTGTACATCAAAGCAATGCGAGATCGAGCTGTCTCAACCTCTATCACAATATCAGATGAAAATGCATTCATTGACCTCATGCACATTCATGGAACGAGGTTTGATAACGCTAAGGTTCCGATAATCAAAGTTGAAAAAATACTCGTTAAGGCTAAAAAAGATGAATCTGATTCAGTAGTAAACATATTGAATCATAAGCTTGAAGCTGTAGCAAAGTCTTTTCGAATTAGTTTCAGCCCGGGTTTAGTGGCCACATCAGCTGTTCAATACCGGTATGATCAGGTGTTCAACCCTGAAACACTTCAAAATGATCTGACTGAATCAAAGGTCAATGAATTATCTGTCAAGCCAGTGGCATTCCTTACCTTTTACTTCCAAGAACAATCAATTGCAATTGAAAATACCTGGCGCAATTCTCTTGGATTCGATATAGGGGTAGATGTTACTAGCGATCCTCTTGACAACATATACATTGGGCTTTCATCAGAGCCAATAAGTAATATTTCTCTTTCCATGGGCTATCGATTGGCAATTACACAAAAAGTAAATCGTAACAAACTAGCAGAAGTTGGACCGTCTCAATATACTCAGGCATTAGAGAAGAAATGGGAGAGTGGCTATTATGCTGGGGTAAAGCTCAATTTCAACATATTCACTCAATTATTCAATGGGGTATTTAAATAGTTAAAATCATGAAGCTGATACCGTATTTATCCATTTCAATCTTGCTCGCTCTACTAGGGTGTGTTAATGAAGAAGAGCACATAGAAACTTTCGATCAAAGGAACTATGTGACGATAAACTCCTCCTTTACAGATATTTGGACAGGCAAGACTGTTGTGGGCAACAATAATGTAAAATTTGTCATTACTTCCAATGATGGATTTCCAATTCCAAATTTAACAAGTGATACGTTGCAAGGTAATCGAGTAACCTTTGGACCACTTCGAATTGGCGAGTATCTAGTTGTCGCATCTTTGACATCAGGACAAGTGGATTATAAGGGGCAGGAAGTAATACTAGTTAATAAAATGAAAACTGCATTCGCGGACACTGTAGAAATGAGTGCAGATGCATCATCATCCATTTTAAGAGTGAATTTAACTTATGTAGATATTCTCACTGGACAGGAAGTATATAATGATTCGGGAATTGAGAATGTACTATCAAGAGTGGATGGTTTTAAGTTCGAGAACGGGAAAGACACATTGAAAAAGATAGGATCAAATGTGAGATTTGAATCATTAGATATTAATACGGAATATCTTTTAGAATCCAAAGTCAATAAAGCTGCTCAAAAAATTCAGTATGAATTTGAGGGGACTATTTCAACAGCTTCAACACCGCTGACTAATTCAAATGTGGTGCTTTTGCCTGGCTCTAATTCTAAAGTTCTTGCAGGCTCAGTTTCAGTAACAGATGCATTTAGTGCTGAAGCAATCGAAGATCTTAATGGCATTAAGCTTTCTTTAAGTAAAGTCAACGGACAGTTGTTTAGCGATGGCTTAAAATTCTTAACTTCTTCGAATGCCGAGTTTTCATTTCCCGGATTAGAGAATGATCAATCTTATGAGTTGAAGGTTAGTTATGAAGACATCTCCAATTCGGCCAAGTATAGCTATTCGTCTGAGATAACGTTGGTTGCTAGCTCATCCTATACCTTCATAGAGATTGATCTTGTTCCAGATGATTCTCAAACATTTATATATGGAGATATTACTGCAACTTCTCCAGTGGACATGTCACAGGCAACATTTTCAGAACTTACAATTGAGGGTGAATACACTAATCAATTTTTATCCTTTCCATCAGATGATAAAATTTCTAGATTGAATCAATTTTTGATTGGACCTCTTGAGAGAGGAGAATCAGGAAGGCTAAGCCTAAGCGGAACTGATCAAAATGAAATTAGATACAATGAAATGGTTTCTTTTGACGCGAACGCATTTCTTGTTGAAACTGATATCACATTGAAATGGGAAAGTAACACTGCGGCGTTTGTAAAGGT
>CAYGPP010000162.1:0-4708 GCA_964351885.1 uncultured Marinoscillum sp. | reverse complement strand
GGTCGTTGATGAACTCGATAATCCTATTCCTGAAGCCCAAGTCTTTCTTTACTCAAATTATGATTTTTTAGAGCTCTATCAATTTGATGAGACAACATCTTTATCATTAGAACGATCAGATGAGAATGGTCAGATTATTTTACAAAACCTTGATCCCAGAAGGTATTATTTCCTTGGACTAAAAGTATTCGGTGAAGATTCTCTTACCTCATTAAAAGATGATAGTTTCAATCAAATGGATGTAAATCCACTTGTTGAGGGAGAATTTAATACAATAACAGTAATACTAGACAGCCTAATTTCAAATTGATTATACCATTATATATTACTCACTAAAACTCATTCAAAATGATAAAAGCAAACATTTTCAGTGGAGACTTAAACCAAGCAGACATTGCGTCAAAGGATCTCTACACAGGGAGGTTTATTGTTTCCACAATTGATGGATATTCAGAACTTAAGAATTTACGAAACGTTTTGAGTAATAAAATGGGAATCAAAGTTTCAAACTCTTCTGATTTTGAATCCGCAGATGATTTGATCGAGGAAAATCTTGGTGACGCAGATGCCATTATTTACGAAGAATTTGGTGTGGCACTGGTTGGTGTTCAGGACGATGATCAAATCAGAATATTATCTGATAGTGCTACTGATTATGTCGTTGAGCCTGAATTGCTGGTTCAAGTTCCAGAGCTAAATGTTGAGGTACAAAGCTATGCAACCTATGGACTTCAAATGACCAATGCAATCAACAGTCCATACAGTGGGGCGGGAGTAAAGTTGGCTGTACTTGATACGGGGTTTGATCTGAATCATCCTGATTTTAATGGTAGGCAAATCAACACACAGTCTTTTGTTCCCGGAGAAAGTGTTCAGGATATCAATGGACATGGCACTCATTGTATAGGCACGGCAGCTGGTGGAGTAAATGTAAATCAAGGAAGATATGGGGTTGCATATGATGCTGAAATCTATGCAGGTAAAGTATTAGGGGGACCAAAAGGACAAGGAGCACAAGGTTGGATTATTAATGGAATGTACGCTGCAGTCAAAACTAAATGTGATATCATATCCATGTCATTGGGTTCTCTTGTATGGCCCGGGCAAAGTTATTTATTGGCATACGAAAATATTGCCAGATATGCGGTAAACAACAATACATTGGTTATTGCAGCAGCGGGTAATGAAAGTAAAAGACAACATAATATTTTTAACCCTGTAGGCAGCCCTGCCAATTGTCCATCTGTTATGGGAGTGGGAGCCATTGATGTACAATATAACATGGCTGACTTCTCCAATAGAAGCATAAATCCAAATGGTCGTGTCGACATTGTTGGCCCTGGAGTTCATATATATTCATCATGGCCTATGCCTTACAGGTATCATACAATCTCTGGCACAAGTATGGCAACACCACACGTAGCAGGTATCGCTGCATTATGGAAGCAAAAATTTCCGAATGCAAGTCCAGGACAACTTTGGCAACTACTTCTTGGCAATGCATTACCATTAAATCAACCATCGATAGATGTAGGTTCAGGATTGGTCATAGCACCATTGTAAGGATTTATCATTATTTTTATAAATGATAAAACAAGTCATATTAACCGTGGACGGGGCGTATTCGAATAGGCTTGATGAGGTTACTTCGAAAATAAAGGATCACCAAATGACTATTGATAATGTATTCGAATTTGGTGTGATTCTTGGTTCAATTGAAGAATCACAAATGCCTTCTTTGCAGGAAGAGCCTTTTGTTGCAGAGCTTACTGAGGATGAAGAAGTAAGATTACCACCGCATGACAGTCCGCAAATTTGAATCAATTCTACCTCAAGGTGGGCGGTCTGTTCTGACAGAATAGCAAAGGTGCGTTGGGAAGTCTATATGCTAGGTATAATCATCAATCAACAGCAATAACATATTAACAATGTTATATAATGTCCTGCGTTATGTTAATATAGCTTCGGTTCGAGGGTTGGCATTAATAGTTTAGGGTAAAGGCCTTTTCACCCTTTCAAGCACTCACTTCAATTTTAGGTGATAACGAGCACTCTTTTGACATTTTTGGCAGGAGGGAAGGTAGCGGGAATGGCAAATGTGTGCGGTTATAGACAGTGTTCACCTTCGATAATATTTCTTAGCTCGATCAACTTGTATTTTAGCACCGGATTTTCCAATTCTATAATTTGTCATTGTTAAGCTTGCTTGATAATTATCAGCAATATCTCTATTTGTCATTCCTTTTTTTAAAGCCCAAATAAGCCCTTCCCTTGGCAGTTGTAGACACCCACCTAACCATTCGGCTTCTGCCTCGTGCTCAGCATTATGATCTCTCAGTAAGAGGCTCATTCCATTCAGCCCTAGAGGAACATTGGGTTCATGTTCACATAATATATGAGCGATTTCATGCATAATTGTGCTCTCTTGTCGAGCTAATGCATGCGTCTCATTATAAATGATAAAGTTTCTTCCATCGCACTTGAATGTGGCTCCAGACCATTTTGATTGATCCTTTCTGAGTAAAATATCAGTATGATGTTCAGATAGTTTCTCTATGATTGAAGGAGTTAAAAGACCAATAGATAGGTGTTCAGCAAGATCTTTAGCAGGCAAATACTCTTTGAATGTAAGGCCTAATTTCTCTCTTAAAGAAATAGCCTTCTCATCACATTGCTTTTTAAAACCATATTTGAATTTGTTACTAATCTTCTTTTTTAACTTGGTTATATGCCAAATTAATCATATTAATTAGAGCGGCAACCGTTTCTTGCGGTAATGTTTTGTCAGCCCTTAATGAAGCCGTAACAGTTGATTGAGTATTTTCTTCTCCCGTTGCATTTGTGAAGTAATCAGTAGATACGGCAAGCCATTCACAAATTTTTACATAGGTATCAATATCTGGAAGATTCCCTTGTTCAATTCTAGAGAGAGTTGGTGCACTTATTCCAATTTCTGTGGCAGTAGATCTTAAACCTTGCTTTCCCCTCTTTGATTTAATCATACCAGAAAGCTTTTGAGAATCAATACTGGAAGCCATATATGCAGGTTTGTTTCATCAAAGAAACAAAAATTATTTGAATGTAACAACTTTAGGATATAATTCGTATCTTTGAAGCAACAAGTGTTTCACCAGTATTACACTTGCTTAAGTGTGAGAAAACAAAATATGATCGAATTACTAAAAATTTTATTCGCCTTTGCATTAATAGCAATAGGTCTTTTAATAGAATCAAAATATGACGCAGAGTTCGTAGGTGGTGGCGTAATACTATTACTTGTTGATGGAATACCATTTCTTGTTCAGAACCGAAGAAGAATTTGGCTTATTATGAAAATGCAATTAATCGCTTTAAAAGGTGGTGAGCAAAGCTTTATTAGGTTTTCAATGGCGTATCAATACACCATTAAGATTAAGGATAAGTATTTGCTTTTAAAGAATTCTAATTGGGATTGGTATCAGCATGTAGGCGGTAAGTATAAGAGAATTGAAGAAACACAAAAAGTGCTTTCGGATTTGAATGCCAGAGACGATTTGAAAATGCAAACAAGTGAACTTAAGAAAGGTGACTTAGCAGTGTTTGTGCCAGCAAGCAACGGTCTTAAATTTTTAAATTGGTTCGATTCAAAATTGGAACGTGAAGTATCTCATTGGAGAGAATTTCATGAAGAACTGCTAGGGGGTAAATCCAACCAAATACTTTCAAGGAAGAATTTCCCATATGTCAATTATCGTTTTGTTAAAACTGTGCAAACACCGTTGAAAAGAACCCCTATCGAAAGTGGTTGGGGGTGTTGGGAGCTACTTAGTTATGATGTGTTAGAACTTATTCCAACAGCTGAGCAAACGATGGAATTAGAAAAATTACTTGAAGCAGGAGATACAAACTACATTAAATGGGCTGATAGTGAATTGATAGAAGGATTAGGGTATGATAAAAGAAAAAAGCAGCACTTATATCACATTGGAGCACATACTAAGTGGGTCAAGAACTTAAAATGGACTAAAGAATGATACAATTCGAAAATAAAGAAAATCAACTCGACAACTTGTTGGCAAGAATGGCTGAATCGATTCAACTCGATGAAACGCGAAGACAAAAAATGATTGATTCTTATGAAGCTATTGAGAACTTGCTGAATGAGGATGATTTCTTTGAAAAAATTGATTTTGAAATCTACCCACAGGGTTCGGTTAGAATAGGGACAACAGTCAAACCATCAGATAAAAATGAGTTTGATTTAGATATAGTGGTGCATTTAGTTGTGGATTGGAATCAATTTAGCCCGAATCAAATCTATAATGAATTAAAAAAAGTTCTGAAGGGTAGCGGCCATCATAAGCATATGGTTGAATTGAAAAATAGATGTATTAGACTTAATTATTCAGGTGATTTTCATATGGATATTCTGCCTGGTATTCAAGAAAATCCCTACGATGAAAATTTGCTCAAAATACCGGATAGGGATTTGGGAGAATGGGTCTCAAGTAACCCAAAGGGATATTCTGACTGGTTCTTAGAAAAAAATAATAGCATAGTAAGTTGGATTCTTGAGAAGGCCTATGCTAAGGAAGAATTACCAGAAGATGATTTTGTTTCCAAGAAACCACTGCAAAGATCTGTGCAGTTACTTAAAAAGTATCGTGACGAGTTTTTTATTGGAAATGAAGCAAATGCTACTTCAAGTATTGTTTTAACAACCATAGCG
>CAYGPP010000161.1:0-7724 GCA_964351885.1 uncultured Marinoscillum sp. | reverse complement strand
TCCATACGCAGTAGCTACTGAACGAGTCAATGTGACCAAAGAAGATAGAAACAGAGCAAATCTGTATTTGGATTATAAAATAATTGAAGGATTGAGTTTCAAAACAACACTTGGTGTTCGCTCAATTAATGAAAATGTGGCAACATACATTCCATCTACGCTTACTGAAACGGATCAGGGGTTTAATGGTACTGCAAGAATTGAAAATAGGCAGTCCAGTTATTTACTTAGTGAAAATTATATTACCTACACCCGAAAAATAGGCAAAGGTAATTTGACATTTGTAGCAGGTCATTCTTATCAAACGGACGAGACCGAAAGGTTTTCGGCAGGAGCAACAGGGTTAATAAAGGACAATTTTACTTACCATAATTTGTCTGGTGCTGACATAGCCACAATCCCTACTTCAAGTTATTCAAAGAGCGAAATTGAGTCTCAATTTGGTCGATTTAATTTTGATTGGGATGATAAATACTTACTCACCGCAACTGTGAGAAGGGATGGATCTTCGAGGTTTTCTGAAAATGAGAAATACGCTATTTTTCCATCTGCAGCAATTGGTTGGAGAATTTCAAATGAGTCTTTCCTAATTGATAACTCATTAATTTCTAATCTTAAAGTGAGAGCTAGTTATGGGGTAACAGGCAATACATCTATTCCTGTGAACTCCGCTTTTGCAAAGTTCAGGAATGTGATAGGATTGGGAGGAGGAACACTTGTTACAGGAGCGGTTCCGGATCAGGCGGCAAACGCAAACCTTAGATGGGAATCTTCTTATCAAACAAATATTGGGCTTGATCTAGGCTTCTTCAAGGATAGGATTACGATGGAACTGAATTATTATAACATTGATACCAAGGATTTATTGATGCCGGATTTTAATACCCCATTGTATTTGGGAAATTATACTCCATTTGCCCTCAAGAATATTGGTGAGATCAATAATACGGGATTTGAATTTTCTTTAGGGACAACCAATATTTATACAAATGATTTTCAATGGACTACTGATTTCAACTGGTCAACGAACAGAACTGAAATTGTTACGCTGATTGATGGTTTAGATAGATTTTTAGATGCATCTCCGGGGTATTTCAATTTACCTAGAACACATATTCTTCGAGAAGGCGAAACACCAGGTGTTTTTTGGGGATATGTTTACGAAGGAGTTTATGTGGGGGGAGCATTAGCAGAAGGTACTGCAATGTTGACTGGAGGAACCATTGGAGATCCAATATTTGCAGAAGTAGCGGATGAAGAGGGAAATTTCGATGGAGTGATAGATACACAGGACCAACAAATAATAGGTGATCCAACGCCAGACTTTGTATTTGGGATTAACAATACTTTTTCTTACAAAAACTTTGATATGAATATTTTTGTGCAAGGTTCACAAGGGGGAGAAATATTTAATTTAACCAGAGTACAATTAATGAATGGGGATGCAAATGCCATTACGGATGTTTTGGATTCTTGGTCATTACAAAACCCAGAAAGTAATATACCGAGGGTTGGAAGTAATTCGAATAGAGAATTGTCTACGCGCTTTATTGAAGATGGAAGCTACATTAGGTTGAAGAACGTTTCAATAGGGTACACGCTTCCAACCAACCTTGTGAAAAAGGTTGGATTAACGAATGCTAGAGTGTCATTCAGTGCACAGAACCTTCTCACATTTACTGACTATTCAGGTTTGGATCCTGAAGTAAACTATTTTGGAGGTGGGGGAGAAAGTAATAATCCAACCAACCCTAGAAATCCTAACACGACAAATGGGTTTGATTATGGAAACTATCCGACGATCAGATCATATACCTTCAGTGTTAATTTGAAATTTTAAAAAACCTTAATATGATTAGATATAAATATTTGTTTTTGCTGATACTAGGATTATCAACAGTTGCATGTTCTGATTTGCAAGAGGAGCCAATAGGAATTTTGGTTCCCGAAACGTATTTCACTGATGTGGCGACCGTAGAGGTTGCTATGAATGGTGTATATGCCAGGCTACATCACCGATTTTTTCTAGCAAGGGAAACGGCCTTACCGCTTCTTTTAAAAAGCGACATGGTGGACATAGGTGATGGAAATACAGTCCAAGAAAGAATTGATTTCAATTTATTCAACGATATCGCTGATAATAGCAATACCCTGATCGCATGGGGAGCCATGTATGATATAGTTTCAGCGTGTAACTTGACTATTTTTGGAGCATCCTTAGTTGATGCGCCAACTGTTGCAGATCAAGATCGATTGAATGTGATAAGTGCACAGGCACATTTCATTAGGGCCTTGTCTTATTATCACTTGGTGAGAATGTTTGGATCCGTGATATACATCGATGAACCTGTTGCGGATGTGGCTGCATTGAGTAGTGCTTCTCCAAATTCTGTTGATGAGATCTATTCTGCTATTATTTCCGATTTAGAATTCGCCAAATCAATTCTCCCTAATACAGTTGCCAATAAGTCTATACCTTCAAAAGCCGCAGCGAGTGCATTTCTCGCTTCAGTTTATTTGACCACTGGGGACTATGCCAATGCACTTTCAGAGGCTGAAGATGTTATTGCGAATAAAGGAGCATATGATCTAAATCTGGATCCGGATTTTCAGAACCTATTTCATTTTGCCGATGTGAAAGATTCAAAGGAACCAATTTTTGTTCTTGATTTCGCTGGACGTACTGGAGTTGAAGTGACGAATTTTACTTTTGATTATTTGGCTCCATTGTCTGGAATCGCAGGTAATCAGGCTTATGCACACCAAGGCGGTTGGGCAGTTTTAGTTCCAGCCAAAGCGGTCTATGATAGCTGGAATGGGCAGGATTATAGAAGAGCTGTTAGTTATGATACTACGGCTGTCTCCTCAACCCTGAACGGTGGTAATCCAGTCGACTACACTCAGTTTAGTTCGGTTGATCCAATCAATCCTAATAGACCATTTATAGCCAAGTATCACAGATTTCCAGGTGAAAATACTTCTGCTAACGGGCGAGAGTCTGAATTGGACTACTTGCTCATGAGATATGCTGAAGTATTGCTGATTGCTGCCGAGGCTGCTGTTGAGCAAGGGGATAATGCTAAGGCTCAGACTTACTTAAATGAGGTAAGGGCACGCGCGAGAAATGGTGCTGTTGATGGAGATAATGTTAAGTATCCACCAAGTTCGGTACCGGCAAATCATACAGGATCAGTTACTGTCGCTGATGTGTTGGAAGAGCGAAGACTGGAACTCGCTTTCGAGTGTAAGAGATGGTATGATATTGTGAGAAGAGACTTAGGGCAATCAGTGTTCAGTGCAACAGGCTTTGAAGGAGCGAAACCAGGTTTTGTTTACCCTGATGATTATTTACTTCCGATTCCTGCTGATGAAGTTATTAGGAATCCTAATCTAGCTAGATAATAAAGATTGGGTACAAGTAGAAGGTCCTCCATCGAAGGTGGAGGACTTTTTTTTAATACCAACCATTCATTAACCTAGTCAAACCAGCCACTTCAAGACATGAAGAATTTCTTTACAATGAGCTTATTTTCGATTAAAGCACTATTAGGGTGTGTTGAGGGTCTTGGTGTTCGGACTCACAATGAGCAGAAAGATATTCTAATTAAATGTTTGAAGAGGATACCTACATTATTGGTTTTTTTTGTGATACTGTCCTGCGGCACACAAGAACCAATTAACACCAAACCTGAACATCCAAACCTGATCCTTACTCCCAGTGGAGTAAAATCAATGCGAGCGAACTTCGGACAGGTTCCTCTTTTTGATAAGTCCGTCAAGGAAACTCGGGCTGAGGTAGATGCAGAAATCGCAAACGGAATTGAGGTGCCTATTCCCAAAGATCTGGCTGGCGGGTACACCCATGAGCGACACAAGTCCAATTTCTTCATTATGCAGAAAGCGGGTGTGTTGTTTCAGATCACGGGTGAAGTAAAGTATGCCGAGTATATCCGCGAGATGCTTCTGGAATACCATAAAATGTGGCCTACAATCGGTAAACATCCTGCTACAAGATCCTATGCAAGAGGCAAACTTTTTTGGCAATGCTTGAACGATGCAAATTGGCTGGTGTATACAGCACAGGCTTACGATTGTATATATGACTGGCTGGACGAGGAAACAAGGATAAATCTGAATTCCGAGCTGTTTAAGCCGTATGCTGATTACGTTTCGATTGAGAATCCGAAATTTCATAACAGACTCCATAACCACAGTACCTGGGCTAATGCTGCTGTAGGGATGATTGGTTTGGTGATGGATGATGAAGAACTCATCGACAGGGCATTGTACGCTTTTGATGTTGGAGAGACACAAGATTTGAAAGCCGATAATGACGGAGGAACACTGAACTTGAAAGGATATAAAGAAGGTGGATTCATTGCTCAGATTGATCATTCATTTTCCCCAGATGGATATTACACAGAAGGGCCGTATTATCAGCGATATGCGATGTATCCGTTTTTAATATTTGCTCAAGGCTTAGCTACTAAGAAACCTGAATTGAAAATCTTCGAATATCGCGATGGACTCTTGATCAAAGCAGTCTATGCGCTAATCAATCAAACGAATTCTCAGGGAGAATTTTTTCCTATTAATGATTCCCAGAAAGGGATGTCATTGGCATCACGCGAACTGATTCACGCAGTGAGTATGGCGTATCACTACGGTAGCAATGATCCAGGTCTACTTTCTATTGTGGAAAAACAAGAAAGAGTACCTCTTGAAGATGCTGGACTCTCCTCGGCGAAAGCGGTGGCAGAAGGGAAAGCTAAACCATATAAATATAAGAGCCTTGAACTCACGGATGGTGCAGCTGGAGATGAAGGAGCTTTAGGTATTTTGCGATCTGATGATGTGACCTTAGTAATGAAATATGCCAAACACGGAATGGGACATGGCCACTTCGATAGGTTAGGTTTTTTGCTCTATGATGAGACAGGGGAAGTTATTCAAGATTATGGAGCAGCAAGGTGGGTGAACATTGAGCATAAAGACGGAGGAGGATATCTCAAGGAGAATCATAGTTGGTCTAAAGAAACCGTGGCGCATAATACATTAGTCGTAGATAAGGATTCTCACTTTGACCATAAGGTAAAGGCAGCCGATAAAATGCCAGGAACTCCATATTACTTCTATTCGGATAGCGTAGTTCAGATAGCAAGTGCTAAAGAACTCAATGCCTATAAAGATAAAGATGTGATTATGCAGCGATCTATGGCTGTAATCTCAATTGAAGAGCTTGAAAGACCATTGATTATTGATCTTTTCTCTGTGCAAGCTCCAGAAGGTACACGTTATGATTTGCCTCTTTATTATGTTGGACATTTCATGTCTTCTAACCAGAAATTTGAGACGAACAATGTATTGAAGCCTATGGGTAAACATGATGGCTATCAGCACCTATGGGCTGAAGCACAAACGACCCTTGAGGGAAGTACCTATAGAATGACTTGGTTTAATAAAAAGAGATTTTACTCGGTAACGTCGGTTGTAAAATCAGGTGACGAAATGATTCTCACAAGAATTGGAGCCAATGATCCCAATTTTAACCTAAGACGTGATCCTGGGATGATTCATCGTAGAACAGATGGTAATACGCTTTTTGCAAGCTTATATGAGATGCATGGGAGTTATGACTACTCAACTGAGCGTCCGCTCAATCTGTTCACATCCATTGTTGATATGAAGGTGCTGCATGAATCAGCAGAATATGCTGCTGTTCAGTTTCAACTAGAAAGTGGAGCGTCCTATCAATTTACCATCTCTCTGAAGGATGATGATGAATCTGGCATTCATTCGATTGAAGCCTCTAATGGACAGCTGAATTGGACAGGAGTTTTTGACTTTAAGAAAAAAGAAAAATAGGAAATGGAAAGAAATAGCGAAAAGTATATTCTGACGAAAGATATGGAGTGGGAAATCCTCGGAGGAGGAGTTTCAAGGAAGTTTCTAGGTTATGACAATCAGATCATGATGGTTCAAGTGAAATTTAATAAAGGAGCCTTAGGCTCTCCTCATCAACACTTCCACACACAAGTTACTTATGTGGTTTCTGGAAAGTTTGAATTCACTATCGACGGACAAAAGCAAGTGGTAGAGGGTGGAGATGGCGTTTACATCGAGCCTAACCTTTTGCACAGCGCTGTATGCTTAGAAGAAGGGATGCTGATTGATACATTCAGTCCCGTAAGAGAAGATTTCCTTACTGGAGGTGGGGTGTCGTATTTTGGAGACAAAGAAGATTAATAATTAAGGACGAAATAATATAGGCTATGAAATTAAAAGGACTCAGATGGTGGATTATAGGGCTAGTATGCCTGGCCACCGTCATTAATTATATTGATCGTTCGGCGCTCAGCATTATGTGGCCTGATATTTCTAAGGATTTAGGCATGGATAAGAATGACTATGCGCTTATTCTCAATGTATTTCTTGTGGCGTATGCAATAGGTCAATCACTCTCAGGGAAGATGTTTGATAAAATTGGTACGCGTGCTGGATTTGTGGTTTCAATCACTATTTGGGGATTAGCTACAGCTATTCATGCGCTTGCTCGTGGAGCTATGTCATTCAGTATATTTCGTGTATTTCTTGGATTGGGAGAGGCCGGTAACTGGCCGGGTGCAGTAAAGAGCAATGCTGAGTGGTTCCCTGCAAAGGAACGTGCGCTTGCACAGGGTATTTTTAATTCTGGTGCAGCACTGGGTTCTATAGTCGCTCCCCCACTTATAGCAATTGTGTGGTTTGCTATTGGTTGGAAAATGACATTTCTATTATTGGGATTACTAGGTTTGATTTGGGTTATACCATGGCTATTAATCAACAAAGGTGTGCCAGGAAAGCATCCATGGATAACCGATGAGGAGAAAGAGCACATTATGTCTGGTATTGAAGAAAAAGCCGAAGATGCCGATAAGCCTGGTCTTACTATGAGAGAGATATTGTCTCACAGAGAATCTTGGGCTGTGTTAGCTTCTAGATTTTTTGTAGAACCTATCTGGTGGCTTTTTGTAGGCTGGATGTCGATTTACTTGGCAGATGTTTATGGATTCAACGTTAAGGAAATTGGATTCTTTGCTTGGGTTCCTTACGTAGGAGCAGCTATTGGAAGCTTGTCAGGGGGATATTATTCAGGAAGATTAATGGTCAATGGTGCATCAGTGGATGTGGCAAGAAAGAAGACTATTCTTGTCGGCTGTATCATTATGTTTTTTGGATTGATAGCAACTATTTTCTTCGGTAATACGCCTGTGAGATTTGTGGCTATTGTAGCAGCAGTGTTATTCGGGTTTCAGTTTGTGATTTCGAATATTCAGACCATACCAAGTGATCTTTTCAGTGGTAAGTCTGTAGGCTCATTAGCTGGACTTGGTGGTACGGTTGGGATATTCTCTGTGATTATCATGAACTTCTTGGTTCCTGTTATCACAGATAACTTTTCATACACCCCAATATTTATCATGATCGCGGTATTTGTACCACTAGGGTTTTTATCAATTAAATATTTCGCGAAAGAAATTAAGCCGGTAGGCTAGTAATATTATCATTAATTAATAAATAAAACATAGAAATGAGTTTAACAGAAAAAGTAGCTGTAATAACTGGCGCAACAGGAGGAATTGGTTTTGAGGTAGCTAAGCGATTAGGTAAAGATGGATATACTGTTGTTTTGAATGGGATTGAAGATGAAGCAGGAGCTAAACGTGTAGAAGAGCTTACTAAAG
>CAYGPP010000160.1:0-7931 GCA_964351885.1 uncultured Marinoscillum sp. | reverse complement strand
AAAATTGGCTGAAATAGCGGAGTATGTAAAAGCCAAGCACATCAAAAACGTGATTTTTGATGATGACTTGTCCCCATCTCAACTTCGAAATCTTGAGAAAGAGCTGAAAGTTACGATCTATGATCGCAGTTTATTGATCCTCGAAATATTCATGAAACGAGCGAAAACCACTCAGGCAAAAACACAAGTGGAATTAGCGAGGTATCAGTATTTGCTTCCTCGACTCACCAGAATGTGGACTCACTTGGAACGGCAAAGAGGTGGAACGGCGACTCGTGGTGGTGCTGGTGAAAAAGAGATAGAAACAGATCGAAGAAATATTCGAAATCAGATCAACGTACTGAGAAAAAAACTAGACAAAATAGAGGTTCAAGCTACCACAAGGCGGAAATCAAGAGATGGAATAGTCCGTGTCGCATTTGTGGGTTATACCAATGCTGGTAAATCTACTTTGATGAATTTACTGAGTAAAGAAAAGGTTTATGCTAAAGATGAACTCTTCGCTACAGTAGATTCTACTGTGAGAAAAGTGGTCATCAATCAATTGCCTTTTTTGCTTTCTGATACTGTTGGATTTATTCGAAAGCTCCCACACAATCTGATCGAATCCTTCAAATCTACCCTAGAGGAAGTAAAAGAAGCAGATATTCTGCTTCACGTAATTGATGCTTCCAATCCATCGTACGAAGACCACATTGAGGTGGTAGAGAAAACACTCGAAGAAATAGAAACTGCAGACATCAAACGTATCAACATTTACAACAAAGTGGATATGATAGAAGATCTGGAGTCATTTGACACCCCGCATAATGGACAAAGTTCCATTTTCGTGTCAGCCGTCAAAAAGACCAATTTCAATGAGCTGAAAGAATTAATCATAAAGGAAGTAGAAAAAGAGCACATAAAGATTTACCCTAATTATCTGGCGCCTGAGAGTTACTAAAATTCTAATCGACGAATTAGAATCACGCTTCTGATAGTCAACAAACTGGCATTTTAGACTTGATTCCTTAGGTAACAACTCATATTGCCAAAGCAATCAAATTTGCTACTTTTGCCCACCTACATTTTTGGTCCCGTAGTTCAACGGATAGAATAGAAGTTTCCTAAACTTTAGATCCAGGTTCGATTCCTGGCGGGATCACAATTCACCTCATAACTTTCATTTGGTTTTAGTAGTTTAGGACATACAACTAAACACCTCTCAAAATGGAAGATTTGATTTTATTCTTTGAAGATGTTCCCAGATGGTTTCGCGCACTAGTATTGGTGGGAGGCATCACATTTTTCTGGATCATAGAAGGAATTGTCCCTTTGTTTCGAATGCAATACAAAAAAGTCCGCCACGCAGGAATCAATCTCTTCTTTACGGTCTGTACAGCCATCATTGCATTTGGGCTTGCAGGCGTACTTTTGATGGCATCTGATTTTGTGGCAGAAAATAAATTTGGTCTTTTACATCTTATAGAAATGCCTCTTTGGCTTCAAGTCGTGGTGGGTCTCTTACTTCTGGATCTTATTGGTGCCTACTTTATTCATTGGACAGAACATAAAGTCAAATGGATGTGGAAATTTCACTTAGTACACCATAGTGATACCACTGTAGATGTAACCACAGGTTTGCGTCATCATCCAGGCGAAACAGTTTTTCGAATTGGGTTCACAATTTTGGCTGTAATGATTGTAGGAGCACCGATTGGCATCATCATGCTTTATCAGACCCTATCTGGACTCTTTGCGCATATCACACATGCCAATATTAATTTGCCGAAAGGCTTAGATAAGGCGTTATCCTATCTGTTCATCACGCCACTAATGCACAAAGTTCACCATCATTATACCCAGCCATTAACAGATACGAACTATGGAAATATTTTTTCTATATGGGATCGCATCTTTGGAACGTTTGCTAGCGTTGAAGATATGAAGGAACTGAAATATGGTATAGATACGCATATGGCTGCTGACGAAAATGACCGCCTATCCAACTTGCTAGCAATCCCTTTTCAGTCTTACCGCACTCCAGATGGGAAGTTTGCGGATGCACCTGAAAAATAATTTTATGAAATACTTATTGGCGTTATTTGTTGGTCTGCAAATACTCATTGGCTCAGCTCAAGACAAAGAAGTATCGGTATATCACGAGACACTGGATAATCAATCCATCGAGATATACGCCAAGAACAACTCTGACCTTTTACAGAGTGTAAATATTGAAGGCAAAATAAAGGGAATGACCTCCACTGCCTCATTACCCGTCCTCACGTTGCTAGAGGGCAATGAAACCAAGCTCATCACGACACTCAAACCCGAAGAAGGTAAATCCTATTCGTATAATTACAAATTCACTTTCATCTTAGGGGATGTAACTGCCGAGCATAATGATGATTTTGTGTATCGCCTGCCATTCAAAAAAGGACAAAAACACTTAGTAGGTCAAGGATACAATGAATTCCCAACCCATATGAACCAATATGCCGTTGATTTCAATATGGATGAAGGGTCAGAAATATGCGCAATCAGAGATGGAGTGGTAATGCAAGTCATTGATGCACACACAAAAGGCTGCCCTAATGAATCCTGCTCAAAGTATAACAACTTCATTATGGTCAGACACGATGATGGCTCTATCGCCGACTATTCGCACATTCAAAAGAAAGGAGCACTGGTGCGAATTGGGGATTCAGTGAAATCCGGTCAAGTGATTGCCAAAAGTGGTGCAACGGGATGGGCGAGCGGTCCACATCTACACCTTGAAGTCTATGTGATGCGGTTCACTGGCCAACAATCAATTAAAGTAGAATACCACTTAGACGAGTCCACTGTTGGGATTCCAGAATCCAATAAGTTTTATCAACAAAAGCTTAACTAAAAGCTTTTATTAAAATTCGCAGTTACCTGGAGTCCTAGGGAAAGCAATCACGTCACGGATATTCCCCATACCAGTCACAAACTGAATCATTCTCTCAAAACCGAGACCGAATCCACTGTGCGGAACCGTACCATATCTTCTCGTATCTAAGTACCACGACATTTCGTCCGTTGGAATTCCCATTTCGGTCATTCGGTCAGAGAGCTTGCCGAGGTTTTCTTCACGCTGCGAACCGCCAATAATCTCCCCAATACCCGGAAACAGTATATCCATAGCACCGACAGTTTTGCCATCGTCATTTTGCTTCATATAAAAAGCCTTGATAGCCCTAGGATAATTGTAAAGGATTACCGGTTTTTTGAAGTGCTTTTCTACAAGAAAACGCTCATGCTCAGACTGTAAATCAGCTCCCCACTCTTCTATCAGGTATTGGAATTTCTTCTTCTGATTCGGTTTAGACCTTTTCAGTATTTCAATGGCATCTGTATAGCTCAAGCGCTCAAAATCATTTTCGAGAACAAATTTCAATCGATCCGTCAGTGACATTTCGGCGCGCTCATTTTGAGGTTTGTTCTTATCCTCCTCTGCTGCTCTATTCTCCAAAAACGCCAAATCATCAGCACAGTTATCAAGGGCATACTTCACAAGGTATTTGAGCATTTCCTCTGCCAAATCCATGTTATCAGTGAGATCATAGAATGCCATTTCCGGCTCAATCATCCAAAATTCCGCAAGGTGACGCGTGGTATTGGAGTTCTCGGCTCTAAACGTAGGGCCAAAAGTATAAATCTCTGATAATGCCATGGCGGCAAGCTCTCCCTCTAACTGGCCACTAACAGTTAGATTCGTTTCTTTCTCAAAAAAGTCTTGCTTAAAATCAACCGCTCCTTCGTCCGTTTTCGGAATACTGTCTAAGTCAAAATTAGTCACCTTGAAAGCCTCGCCTGCACCCTCAGCATCAGATGAAGTGATAATTGGCGTATTGATATAAAAGAACCCTTTGCTATTAAAGAACTGATGAACGGCAAAAGCCATGGCATGGCGTACACGCATAATTGCACTAAAAGTATTCGTTCTTGGTCTCAAGTGGGCGATCTCTCTCAAAAATTCCAGACTGTGTTTCTTAGGCTGGAGTGGATATTTGTCAGCATCTGCCTCCCCAAATACTTCAATAGACTCAGCCACCAACTCAACTGATTGGCCAGCACCTTGAGAAGCTACAAGCTGACCAGTGGCAGAAATTCCCGCACCAGTACTTATTCTCTTCAATATATCCTCCCCAAATTTTTCTGCATCCGCAACCACTTGAAGGTTATTGACCGTGGAGCCATCATTAAGTGCAATGAAAGCGACATTCTTACTAGCTCTTTTTGTCCGGACCCATCCCATCACTGTTAGCACCTGATCCTGCGGGTCAGTTGCTAGTACCTTCTCGATTTTTATTCGTTTTTCTCTCACGATTTCAATAACTTAAGTCTCTGTAAAACAGCGCAAAAATGGTTTTTTTTGACGTTTTAACTCCGCTTGTATGATAAAAATTAATCTTCATGAGGCAGAAATGCGCGTAAACATCATTTTGGAATAAATGAAAGCCCCTCTATATTCAAACAATCACCTAATTATGATATTTTTGATTTCTGCTAAACAGAAGTAATGCAAAAACTCAATCTAACACAGTCACTTTCCCAGAAGCTATCTCCGCAACAGATCCAGTTTATCAAGTTGCTGCAAGTGCCAACTGCCGAATTGGACACGAGAATAGAAGAAGAGTTAGAAGTCAATCCAGCGCTAGAAGAAGGTGCTGAGGAAAAAGAAAAGGAAGAAGAGTACGAAAGTAGCTCAGAAACTGAGGAGGCAGAAAAAACTTCGGAAGCTGATAATATTGAGGATTATCTACAAGACGATTATGCTGGATATAAGATGCAAGGCGATGGTCGAGATCCAAATGAAGAGGATCGAGATATGCCGATTACATTTGGCCTGACGTTGCACGAACAGCTAATGACTCAGTTTGGCTACCTGAAACTCAATGAAAGACAACACACGATTGGGGAACAGTTAATAGGAAGCATAGATGCTGATGGCTATATTCGGAGAGAACTGGAAGCCATCGTGAATGATTTGGCTTTTGCCCAAAATATAGAAACGGACGTTGATGAATTGGAAGAGGTTCTGTTCAAAATTCAAAATTTTGATCCGGCAGGAATTGCAGCCAGAAGTCTACAAGAATGCTTACTACTCCAACTAGAACGGAAACAAGATGATATTCAGCTAGTAGATATTGCCAAGCAAATTATTGATCGATGCTTCAATGAATTTTCTAAAAAACACTACGATAAGATTGCAAAAAGACTGGGAATAGAAGATGAGGAAGTATTGAAGGACGCTGTTGCACTGATCACCAAACTAAATCCTAAACCAGGAGGAAGCGGCGCAGATACGGTTAAAACTCAATACGTCATACCTGACTTTATGTTGGCCAATAACAATGGCAAATTGGAACTCAGCCTAAACTCGCGCAATGCACCCATGCTGAAGGTTAGTCGCTCGTACTCGGAGATGCTACATGCATATGATAAGAGCGACAAAAAAGACAAAAAACTAAAAGAAACGGTCTCCTTTATCAAGCAGAAATTGGATAGTGCGAAATGGTTTATTGATGCCATTAAACAGCGACAAAACACATTGTTAAACACCATGCAGTCAATTCTTGACTTTCAACATGAGTACTTTCAAGAAGGTGATGAGAGTAAACTCAGACCGATGATTCTCAAGGATATCGCAGATATTATCAATATGGATATCTCCACGGTATCTAGAGTGGCCAACAGTAAAGCCATCCAAACAGAGTTTGGCGTCTTTCCGTTGAAATATTTTTTCTCAGAAGGCATTGCCACAGATTCTGGTGAAGATGTGAGTAGTCGAGAGGTCAAGCATAAGCTCAAAAGCTTTATTGAGGTTGAAGACAAAGCCAAACCGCTCTCTGATGACAAGCTGGAAAAATTACTTCGTGGTGAAGGTTACAACATTGCGAGAAGAACAGTCGCCAAATACCGCGAGCAACTCAATATTCCAGTTGCTAGATTAAGAAAACAGCTATAGGTGTCAGTATTTATGAAGGTGGTCTCCGCGATGTTCCATCCGCTATTGATGGCTACCTACTGTAGCGGGTTATTCTATCTCACCCTTCCGGAAATATTCAGTCCTATTCCAAAAGAATTCATCCCTTATTTTATTGGGGCAATTTTCGTGACAACAGCTCTGATACCAAGCTTGTCAATTCTATTTATGCTCATGACAAGCCGTGTATCCAATCTTGAAATTACCAATATACGGGAGCGGGCTTTTCCATTCTTCTCGATAGGTCTATTCTATGGTGCTTCAACCTATATGTTCTACACGAAGATGATCTTGCCTCAATCCCTTTTGGTGATGATGCTCGGAGTGACATCAATGATTTTTGTGATTCTGGCGATTAGCTTAAAGTTTAAAATAAGCGTCCATTCAGCAGGAATCTGGGGAGTGGCCGGATTCTACTCCGCACTATCTCTTAAGTATTTGGCCACAGGGACGTTATTGCCTTTAATGACAATTTTCTTCCTAGCAGGACTTACCACTACTTCTCGACTCTACCTCAATCGTCATTCGACTATTGAGAGCTGGAGTGGAGCGATCTTTGGCTTCCTTTTTTGCTTTTTTAGTTTTGCCTTTTTCGGCTAAAATCCACTGAAGTTGATTCCGATGGTGAATGTCCTAGGGTTATTGCCAGAAGCATCAGGAGATGTAGTGAACATATCGTTCATATACATCTTGTAAAAAAGATGACATGTCTTGAAGCCAAACCTAGCCTGAAGACCGTATCTGAAACTAGCTATATTGAAGTCGTCATAGAGCTTTTCCTTTATAGAATTCTCTCCAAGAAAGTACTTCCTTTTAGTATGAGCAGCACCCATTCTCATTCCAGCTACTCCACCCAAACCAATAAAAAATCCTTCTCCTTTAACCGTGCTGAACGGGTGAATTCTAAACTCTAATGGAATTTCGAGATAATTCACCACCAATTTATTTTTAGACAATACTATCCCCCCAGATAGACTATCCAAAGTCGGGACTCCATTGATATCGTTCACCCAAGTGTAGTTATCATCAAAAGCGTACTTCTCAAAGGTAAATCCAATAGACGGGTGAAAAGAAATGTAATCATTGATTCGAGCCCTATGGTTATAGTAAATGCCAAATGAGTTAGACCCCCAAGTACGATTAGGAAGTAAATCAGGCTGCTCGGTCATGAAATTGAATCCAAAATCAATCATTAGGTCTCCTGGTAGGTCTGGCTGAACTGGTTTGACTCTATCTTGACTCACTGCTGTGAATCCGAGGGAAAACAAAAGGAGAACTCCGAATATTCGCTTCATGTATCTGTAATTTGGCGCAAAGATAGAATCTATTTTAAAACCTAGGTGATTAACGATGATATATAGGACAAATTATTAACTTTGCCCTCTATTTAGAAAATGGCTTCCTAGCTCAACTGAATACCTGCCTTGCCGGCAGGCAGGGAGCACCTGATGGTATA
Organism: uncultured Marinoscillum sp.; assembly: GCA_964351885.1. GTDB lineage: Bacteria > Bacteroidota > Bacteroidia > Cytophagales > Cyclobacteriaceae > Marinoscillum. The sequence goes on along the minus strand of CAYGPP010000160.1, from coordinate 483 downwards.
AGAAGGTTTAGGATATGTTTTATGTATACGTTCTTAAAAGTAAGAATGAAATCAATTTTTATGCAGGTATGACAACTGACCTTGAAAGGAGACTTTCAGAGCACAATTCGGGCAAAACAAGGTCAACTAAAGCCTTCAAGCCTTGGGGAATTGTTTACTTTGAAATGTTTGAGAATAGAGGCGAGGCAAGAAAAAGAGAAAAATATTTTAAAAGTGGCTCAGGTCGTGAATGGGTTAAGTTAAATTTGGAGAAAAATATGGCTTCCTAGCTTAACTGAATACCTGCCTTGCCGGCAGGCAGGGTGCACCTGATTACGGTCCACCGTGGATCCGACCAACGTGGCTCGATCAGAAGGTTGAAAGTTTGAATTCAATTAATTTAGATTCAAACCAAAAAGGTATTAAAGGAAATGGCTTCCTAGCTCAACTGAATAGAGCACCTGATTACGGCTCAGGAGGTTGAAGGTTTGAATCCTTCGGAGG
>CAYGPP010000159.1:0-8063 GCA_964351885.1 uncultured Marinoscillum sp. | reverse complement strand
CATCAATTCGGGATGCAGTATTTTGATCAAATCTGCCAATACTATATCAGGTCTTGCATAGGCTGACTCGAAGAAGTCATACCCGCCAGTTGGGCTAATTCGCTTGTTGTAATTGAAGATTTGATCGTTCTTAAACGCTCCGAATTGACCATATCGCTCATCTTGACCAAGGAGTTCGTCTTTGGAGTTGATGGTACTTGTGCCTAACCAAAAATCAGCTTTCTCTGCCTTGAAAAACGCGGATTCAAAACTCACTTCTAGCCAGCCACTTGTCGAATCGCCTGACCAGATATAATCTCCACCAGCATCATTGTAAAATTCGGCAGCCCAGTTTTTACCTCCCGGCAAATACCAAATATCTCCATACATCACACCGCTAAAAATCGTAGGCTTTTCTATTACTTGAGAAGCCAATGATTTGAGTGAGTCATAACGGTTATTGATCTGGCTAAATACTGAGTCCGCCATGGTTTCTTTGTCGAAGAGTGCACCGAAAAACTTGATCCACTCTGCACGTCCAAGTGCTGAGGTTTCTAGGAAGTCAGCATTATAGATCACAGGTATTCCAGATTCGGAAATTTTATCCAAAGAAGCCGACTCACTCCCCATATCGAATGCGATGACTACATCAGGCTCGAGTGAAATCAATAATTCGAGATTCATATTGCCATCAGGCCCAAGATCGGTGATCAGTCCTTTTGCGACACGATTGCGGATCTTTTCTGAGCTGATATACTGCGTTCCTGAAAATCCGACCAACCGATCTTCAATACCTAACATTTCAAGATATGGTAAGTGTGTAGTGGAGGTGACGACTATGCGGTTTGGAGAATCGGTCAACTGGTACTTTATTGGTGTTACTGCCCCCGGCCAAGGTTCATTGATAATAAGCGTATCACTTTTCAATGAAAATTTCTTTGCAAAGAGAATCTCCGCACTTGATGCTCTGGATTCAACTTCAGTCTTCTGAGTATTGGATTGACAACTAATGCAGCAGACGAATACGTAAATGAGGAACAGATTTTTCATTGCCGCCAAAATTGACCAAAAAAAATAAGACTGACGGAATTAGCTTTAACATCTCTATCTTTGCCTTTGAATTTGGTTACTGACATGCCTTCGGCTGTTGGTATTAAAAGGGAATTCAGTTTAAAACTGAAGCTGTCCCCGCAACTGTGATTCCATTTTGAGATTTGTCTCATCTAGCCACTGTTCTACAAGAGGATGGGAAGGCGACAAATCGGGAAGAGCCAGGAGACCTGCCACATTCTATTAGATTCCAAGCTTCGGGTAGAAAGCGGAGGAGATTTGATAGCCATTTGGTTTACCATACTTCCTGTACTTAACCTCCTGCTTTGAATAGACTTAGAAAAGTTTAGTCATGGTATTGAGATTTGTTTTGTCTGTTCTGGCTTTTGCCAATGTGATTATTGCATTGTCGCAGATGGATACTGTCCATTTGGATGAAGTCAGCGTGCTATCTCGTCCTTTCGAGCGATTCGCAACTGGTCAAGATATTGTGAGAATTCGAATTGAGAATACTCAAACTCTCACCGATGCGCTTTCTAGTCAACCTTCGATTTATTTTAAGAATTACGGTAACGGTCAGTTGTCGACCATATCGTTTCGAGGGACGTCAGCCAATCACACGAGTGTTCTGTGGCATGGTATACCTGTCAATTATCCATCACTCGGTCAATCTGACTTTACCCAATGGCCGACATGGCTGCTAGAGTCCGTGAGTTTACATCCCGGAGGCTCGGGAGCACTCTATGGTAGCGGAGCTATTGGAGGAAGTGTTTTACTCGATTCTGATCCTATCCTTGTAAAAGCTAATCAAGCTACCGCTCGTTTAGAAGTAGGCAGTTTTGGACAATTTTTCACAGGAGTGAAAGGATCATACCTCTCAGAGAAATGGTCAGGAAGTACAAAGGCTTTTAGCAATTTTCTTCAAAACGACTTTGACTATCAATATCAAGGTAAACAGGAGACCCAACAGAATGCTTCCGTACTCGATAATGGAATTCAGCAGCAGGTTTACTTCAGACCAAAATACAATCAATTGTTTTTTCTGGATGCCATGTACACGACCAATGATCGAGAGGTACAACCCAATATGGTTGATCCGGATGTTTCCAATGAATTGACTACAGATAATTTAAGAGCTGTTGCTGGCTTTCAGGCGGAGAAAATTGATAATAGTATAACTGCTAATCTGGCTTGGGTGAGAGCTGATCAGGTATACAATCAAACAGACCAAACACTCACGAATCAGATTTCCTCTCTTGTCTCTTATTGGCAACAATTGAAAGAAGGATTAGAGTTTCGAGTTGGAACCAATGTGAATCTTTATATGGCCCAGGTTGATAGTTACAGTGAGGGTTTTTACGACTTACAGATTGATTTTTTCGCTGGGATAACTTTTGAATTGCTTGATTTTTATCAAGCATCACTCAACCTGAGACAATCGAGGTATGATGATAGTCATCCCTTTACGCCTTCTTTTGGTCATGAGTTTAGCTTATTGAGTCAGGCAAATCATCAAATAGTATTTAATCAGCAGGTATCTGTAGGATATCGTTATCCCACTCTAAATGATCGCTATTGGTCTCCTGGTGGTAATCCTGATTTGGATCCAGAGACAAGCAGAACTATTGACACTGGATTAGAATGGGCATGGTCAAAGAACTTGTTTAAAGCAGGCTTTGATCTAAATGGATACTTTACCAATTCTGATTCCTGGATAGTTTGGATCCCAACAGCGGAAGGTTTTTGGGCACCTAGTAATTTGAGAAGTGTTGAGATTTTAGGATTTGAATCTTCAGCTTTTCTAACGGTGGACTTCCTCGATGTGCTTCATGAATTTTCAGGTGGCTATTCACATACTCAGTCCACTAATCAGACGGGCTCGACTAAGGGGAATCAACTGCCTTATACTCCACTTCATCATTTCAATTTCGGATGGAAATCAACACTTAAGTATGGACTGAGCACCAACCTCAATTACGATTTCACTGGTAGAAGATATACTACTTTAGACAATACAGCCATTCAATCAGTAGCTGGTTTTGGATTGTGGAATTTTAGCATTCAATCATTAAGAACATTGAGGAATGTAGGAGTTGCTACTGCCTTCGCTATTCGAAATATTACCAATAAATCTTACGAAAACCTTATCAACCGAGCCATGCCCGGACGTAACTATCAAATCAGTCTCACTTTCACTTATTCCAAAAACCAATGAATCGATTAACAATTTTATTTAGTATTTTAATATCCACGCTTTCTTTTTCATGTGCCGAGGAAGAAACATTGCCAACTCTTGTGCCCGGTCTGTATGATGGTGGTTTTTTCGTTTCCAACGAGGGGAACTTTGGGGATGCGGATGGCTCATTATCTTATATTTCCGAAGATGGAATGGTGCAAAACAATCTTTTCTTTTCTGTTAATAATGAAAAGCTAGGAGACGTAGTTCAGTCTTTGCAAAGGAGTGAAAACCATCTTTTCGCGATTGTCAATAACAGTAACAAAGTTGAGGCTATGTCTTTGGATAGCTTGAAATCTAGCTATACAATCTCAGATGTGGCGCTTCCGAGATATATGATCTCCGATGAAACTAAAGGCTATTTAACCGAGTGGGTAAGTTTTAGTGATTCTGGTCAAGTGAGCATGTTTGACCTTAGCACCGGAATGATCTCAAAATCAATCAAAACTGGTTTTGGTGCAGAAGGAGTTTTACTTGTTGAAAATTATCTATTTGTAACAAATAGTTTCAGTACAGAAGTGGTGGTCATAGATTTAACAACAGAAAAAATAGTGAAGACCATAGAAGTAGGTAGTAACCCAAAGTTAATGGCATTAGATACTGAGGGAGATCTTTGGATTGGCTGTGGAGGTGGATCAGACCAAGATTGGCAACCTCTAAATAATGGGGCTTTAGTGGAAATAGATGTTCAGACACTCTCGGTTAAGTCTAAGAAGGATTTGGAAACGAACTTTTCGGCGAAGATTGCTGCTAATGCGGGTGGGGAGAAGTTTTTTTATACTGTCGGAAATGTGATCTATTCTTTCGATACCATTAGTAAGGATATTGAAGCGTTGATTACCCAAGATGAGATTAATTCATTTTACGGAATTGGAGTGAATGCTGATGGAGACATCTATGCTTCAGACGCAAAGGCATTTGAAGGAAATGGAACTGTTTATTCATATACCTCTAATGGGATCCTGAAAAGCACTTATACCGTTGGGAGAGGCCCGAATGGGTTTGCGTTCAATTAAAGAGTTGTTCAACCGCATGGCGAACGGAGATTTCACCTGCGGTAACCTTTTCCTTTATGCTTTGCAGTTGATCGGTTTTACTTGAGCTACTAAAGAAGTCCTCAACAAGTCGCCGTTCGATGAGCGTTTCCAACCAGCTGATATTCTGATTTGATCGATTCAGAGCAATCCAGCCCTTGGCCATATGTAATTCCATAAAGTCTGAAATCGTTCTCCAGACGTTTCCAATACCCAAATTTTCAATTGCAGAACAAGTCAAAACTGGAACTGACCAACCTGAAGTACGAGCTGGGTAAAGATGGAGTGCATTTTGGTAGGCTTGCTGCGCATGTTTGGATGCTTCTCTCGTATTGCCATCAGATTTATTAATCACTAGCGAATCCGCCATTTCGATAACTCCTCGTTTGATTCCCTGAAGTTCGTCTCCTGCACCGGGTATCATCAGTAGCAAGAAGAAATCAACCATTTCTTTTACGAGCGTTTCACTCTGTCCAACTCCTACGGTCTCTACTATGATAATTTCGTAACCCGCTGCTTCACATAGTAAAATTGTTTCCCTAGTGTTACTAGCTATCCCACCGAGCGTTTTACCCGCTGGAGATGGGCGTATATATGCCATAGGATTCATAGCGAGTTTTTCCATTCTTGTCTTGTCACCAAGAATACTTCCATGACTCAATGAACTACTGGGATCAACTGTTAGAATAGCAACGCGCTTATTAAAATCAGTGAGGTAGCTACCAAAGGATTCTATAAATGTACTCTTGCCAACTCCGGGGACACCAGTTATTCCTATCCGTATGCTCTGCTCATTTGCTACGGGTATTTCATCAAGTAATTGTCTGGCGAGTAATTGGTCAGAGGGGAGCTTACTTTCGATAAGGGTTATGGCCCGACTGAGCATCACAGTATTTTTATCTGAAATGCCAGCTATTAGCTCTCCAATACTAGGCCGATTGGTCGTTCGATCTCCCATACTTATCGAAAGTGTGTATAAAAATTGATTTAATCCAATAATAAATTATACTTTAGCAATATTACGTTTGATCTATCATTGAATGCTTATTACTTGCGGGTAAAGTAAAATCAATTTTGACCACTCGCTAACTATAAAAGAGATGTTTAAGAAGTTCTGGCTAGATGTAATTTTGGGTACCGTCTTCATTTTTGGGATGATGGGCTTATTCGGTAGCATGACTGCCTTCAAGATTTTTGATGTTTTTGACCCTATAGGTCAGGCATTAGGAGAAATGGAGCTTACAGATATTGTTTTCTCTCAACTTAGAGATGACCCTGTAGCTGATGATCGTGTTGTTTTGGTCAATTTGAGTGACCTTCAGCGAGGTGATATTGGAATGATGCTTCAGATTATTTCACAACATAACCCTGCTGTAATTGGAATTGATTCTTTCTTTTATAATCCCAAAGAGGATACTTTGGGGGATATGATGCTGATGGAAGGGTTGGCGAGTGCCCCAAACTTGGTTTTGGCTTCTAAGTTGTTTCCACATGAGATTGACCCGACACAAGACTCAATAATCTATTCCTGGGAAGTTTTCAATTCTTTTGCTGCGAGCAATGGATTTGCCAACTTGATTACAGATGCTCAAGTGCAAGAAGATTTGAAAATGTGTCGTGAGTTTTACCCTCAATTTGATATTCAAGGGGAACAGCAAATTGCTTTTGCCGTGGAAATGGCAAGCTATTATGATTCAGCGAAAGCTGCTAGATTCCTGGAGCGAGGAAATGAAGTTGAGGTAATCAATTACAGAGGAAATGTACTTGATTATGGAGCCACAAAATTTGGGAGTAAATATTATGCGTTAGATGTCCCTGACGTTTTTGAAGGAAATTTTGTGCCTGAAATGATTGAAGGTAAGATTGTTATGTTTTGTTATTTAGGTAAATGGTTAGGTGACAGGGAATCTTTAGAGGATAAGTATTATACTCCTTTAAATACTAAGTATGCAGGAAGAGCATTTCCGGACATGTATGGGGGTGTAGTTCACGCCAACGCCATCTCTATGATCTTGAATGAAGATTATATTGATGCGATGAGTGATGAAGCGGGTTATATTTTTGCAGTTATCATTTGTTTTTTAAACGTGGCATTGTTTTCGCTGATATATAAAAAATTACCAAAGTGGTACGATGGGATCACAAAATTATTTCAATTAATGGAAATTGCATTTTTTGTCTTTGCTAATATTTATGTTTTGGAATTTTATTCCTTTAAGCTTGAAATTGGTTTAGGTATGGTTGCAGTTGCTTTAGCGGGGGATGCCTTAGAGGTGTATTACGGAGTTGTCAAAAATTCCTTCACCAAAGAGGGTAGAAAGTCCTTATTTAAAATGGATAAATTATAACTTTACAATTGAATTTTTAATTAACACTATATGATTATGAGAAAGCTTATTTCTTATGTATTTGTTGCCAGCTTGATATTTTCTTCAAGCATACTTTACGCTCAAGATTACGCCTTTAGAGTGTTGGCAAACAAAGGAACAAACCAGGTAAAAAAGGCAGGAAATAGTACTGCAGAGTCACTAAAAACAGGGGCTAAGCTTAGTTCTGGTGATCAAATCATCGCTTCTGATGGGGCTTATATAGGCCTCATGCATTCTTCGGGTAAAACCACTGAGATCAGAGGTGCTGGCACTAAGAATATTTCAGATTTAGAAAAAACCATCAACGTAGGGACTACAAGTATTGCCAGTCGTTATGCAAGTTTCGTCATGAATAAAATGAACGAAGACGATGGTGCTGCTAGCTATAGATCTAGAATGAAGGCAACGGGAGCGGTTTCACGTGCTACGGGTTCTGCTGCTATTAATGTGATGGCTCCAACTCAAGCGGATCTTTTGGGTGATATCGCGATCTTGAGATGGGATGCTCCAGAAGGTTTTACGGATGGTGATTCTTATGTTGTAAAAATTGAGAACATCTTCAACGAAGAGATCTACTCTGAGGAGACTAAGAAATCTTCTATTGCTTTAGATTTTTCTGATGAGGAATTAGCTTACGATATGGGTCTCTACCTTGTGAAAGTTTACAAGAAAGGGGACGATGAAATCTCTTCTGGTGAGGTCGGTATCAAGAAGGTTAAGTCTTCTGATAAAATAGAGATTCAAGAGAATCTTGCCAACTTGAAGAGCGAAGTGTCTGAAAATGACTCTCCTCTAAATAAAATCATTTATGCTTCATTCTATGAGGAAAATGGTTTGATACTTGATGCACTAACAAAGTATGAAGAGGCCATTGAAATGTATCCGGAAATCGAGGATTTCCAAGATCTATACCAGAGCTTCTTAATTAACAATGGTTTGGCTCAGTAAATTGAGTAAACCGATAAAACAGAATAAAGGCTATCATTTAATGATAGCCTTTTTTATGCACTCGACTTTAGTCGATCAAATGATTTAGGATGTTACAGGCCGCCTTAGAGAGAACCGTTCCTGGACCGAAAATGAAGGAAACACCTCTAGAATGTAGGAATTCATGATCTGACTCTGGTATTATGCCTCCCGCAATTACCATGATATCCGATCTGTCATATTGCTTAAGTGCTTCTATCAAAGCGGGTATTAAAGTCTTATGACCTCCTGCCAGTGACGAAGCTCCTACCATGTGCACATCGTTTTCTATCGCTTGCTTCGCAACTTCTTCCGGAGTTTGGAAAAGTGATCCAATGTCCACGTCAAATCCAATATCTGCAAATGCGGTTGAGATGATTTTGGCACCTCTGTCATGACCATCTTGGCCCATTTTGGCAACAAGTATTC
>CAYGPP010000158.1:0-8209 GCA_964351885.1 uncultured Marinoscillum sp. | reverse complement strand
AGCGGGAACAGGACTCGAACCTGTGACCTTCGGGTTATGAGCCCGACGAGCTACCAACTGCTCCATCCCGCGATGTGAGCACAAAAGTACAAAGACCTATGGGATAAGCAAAGGCTTGGTGAGAATAATTTGAACTTCTTTCTATTCGCTCGAAATCTTACCTTTTCACTTATCTTGACAGATCGGTAATTGACGAAACAATACACTAGAATATACCGCCTTGACGGTATATGATCCGCTTAATCAGCAGGATACCTTAGCTATTAAATTTAAAACTGTACTTAATTATGAAACGAATTAAACGATTAGCCATTTACTTGACCGTTGGTGGGCTGCTATATGTCAACCCAGCGGATGCTCAGAAGCTTCCATTCGGGAAAAACAAAAATGATGACACCACTCAAAACGATGGAGAAGAGGACGAGGAGGGAAAACTAGGAGGCTTTGCAGGTAAGATGAAGGCCAAGGCGAAAAATTTCAATGTCATGAAATCTATCGGGAAACTGGCGGGAAACTTAATGACAGGGTCAACGGATGATTTATCGACGCTTTCTATGCAAGTCGTCTACATGCAAAACCTTTATCCAAGTGAAGCAGAAACAATTGAAACCGAATACTTCGGATTTTGGAAACCTGGTATGGACATGGCAGGTGTTCTGTTCCTCAAGAAAGAGGGAATTGGAATGAGTAAAATTGACGGCTCGGTTAAACTGGATGGAACTGACATTGAGCATGTTTCCAATGGATTTTATGGGGGTATTGTTTCTGAAAACAGTGGTTCTCATACCTTCGATATCTCTACAGTAAAAGGAGATAAGGCAATGCTCAAGGCTGATCCGATTGATCCCATAGAGATAGTAAGTATTAATGGGGTCCCAAGGGGTGAGGTTGTGGAAATTGATATGAATCAGGATATAGAGTTGGTTTTGAAAAACCCAGCTGGAGCTAAAGATTACTTTTACGTTTCTATTCTTGGAAAGGTAATGGGCATTAGAGGTTTCAATGAATTAGGATATTTTAAGTCTACAGACAAAATCATCATACCTAAGGAAACATTTCTTCACACGGGTACACCTGCTTATAAGTTTGAGGAAGGAAGCAACTATTTGTTAGTGCAACGAACGGCTGAGAAAGTTGTGAAAGTCCCAGGAGTAGGTGCAGCACAGGTCATATCTGGTGCTATGGATTGGAGTCCTATCAATCTTAAAGGAGATCAAAAAACTTTTATGGGAATTGGATATGATCAGAGCAACGCTCAATACAAGATCAAAACAGAGGACAAGTTCGAAGTTGATGCAAGCAAGCCAAACGCATTCTGGGGTCCACCATTGTCGGGTCCTACGAAACTAGCAATGGGTTCATTTGTAGTAAGAGCAACGGAGCTGAAACAGAAGACAGTATCATCATCGTCATCTACCAGTGGAAATATCAAAACCACCACCACGACGACCCGTACGAGTGAATTTCCGAAAGTTCCAGAAGTATATTGGGATCAACTAGTCAATGAATTTTATGCAAAGTTTGAAGCGGCATTACTTTCTGAACTAAATGTTGAATTGGTGCCTATTGAAACAACCATGAAAGCACCAGAGTATCAGAACCTTTTCTCTACGCCTGACACGGTTACTACCGAAATCGTAGTGAAGCCATACAAAGGTTGTAAGCTACTTTTACCTACATCTGCTTCTGAGATGTGGTCGACCTTAAGTACCACTTTCCCAAATGACAGGCCTGCAATAAAGCTTTTGAATGAGTTAGGAGTCGATGGAATCATTTCTGTGACGGTAGATTGCTCTATGGACTTTGAGACCGGGGCGCTTAGTCCAAGATTCGCATTCAAAATAGATGGCCCAACCAATGGTTGGAAAGTAGGGCCAACTACTTATGCCAGTGGATTGATTACAGGCCCAGGTACTGCAATTAGCGATACACAGAATGCAAAAAATGTAGTAGATCAGCTTAATAAGATCATGAATGTTGATCGTCAGGTTGAGTTATTCAAAGAAGCTATGGCTGGACTTAAAGAAGATGAGAAAGGTAAGGGCTATGAGAAAATCTGGGCATTGAAATAAACAGAATCTTTTGCTGCTAACAAGAAAGGGTGACCATTGGTCACCCTTTCTTGTTTTTACACTTATTGAAGTGTTACTTACTGAAAAATTCACTTACGACTAGGTCTTTGGAGCCTTTCGTGTATTTATAGAACCCCTCTCCAGTCTTAACTCCTTTATATCCAGCCGTTACCATATTCACCAGAAGAGGACATGGTGCGTATTTAGGATTCCCAAAGCCATCGTGCAAAACACGCATGATGGAGAGGCATACATCCAAACCAATGAAATCAGCTAGCTGAAGTGGCCCCATTGGATGAGCCATTCCGAGTTTCATTACCGTGTCGATTTCTTCAACTCCAGCCACGCCCTCATGTAATGATTGGATGGCTTCATTGATCATAGGCATTAGTATTCTGTTGGCCACAAATCCAGGATAATCATTTACTTCAACTGGATTTTTACTCAGCTGTTCAGACAATGCCATTACAGAATTTGTGGTTTCATCAGAAGTAGCATATCCTCTAATTACCTCTACCAATTTCATTATAGGGACAGGGTTCATAAAGTGCATACCAATTACCTGAGAAGGACGATTGGTTTCAGCCGCAATTTTGGTGATGGAGATCGAAGAAGTGTTGGTTGCGAGAATGGCATGTTGTGGTGCATGATCATCCATGCTCTTGAAGATTTTAGATTTGGTGTCGTAATCCTCCGTTGCTGCTTCTACCACAAGATCTGCCTTTTCTACACCAGCATCTAAGCTGATGAAAGTGGTGATTAGCGAAAGCGTATCAGCCTTGTCAGATTCACTGATTTTTTCCTTCGCTACTTGTCTGTCTAGATTTTTAGCTATCGTCTCTAGCGCTTTGTCCAGGGCGCTTTCTGAGATGTCAATCAATGCGACATGAAATCCATTTTGAGCAAACACATGAGCAATTCCATTGCCCATTGTTCCTGATCCTATTACAGAGATATTTTTCATAAGGGTGTTATTTTTTGGGTTGAGATAGAATCAAGCTTTTGTATGGAGGCAAAAGGATTTGATCTTTAGTAATTAATCTGTTGTCGAAATTCTTAAAAACTACCTGAGTGAAATCAGACAGAGGTAAAGCTTTCTGCTGGTCACTTAGATTATGAAATACTAGCAATTGATCGATCAGATATTCTCTTTTAAAAGCTAAAATCTGATCATCACTGACATCCAGAGCTTCCAAGTCTCCATAAGTTAATGCTTCAGAGGAACGTCTTAGCCTTATCAACTTTCGGTAATGATGATACATAGATGAAGTATCCTCGATTTGAAGTGAGGATGAAGTGAGCGTAGAGTCAGTATTGTAAACAGGTTGAATCCAAGAAGCTCTCAAAGTATCATTCTCTTCTTTATCCCATAAAAACGGCTCTCTTATCAAGGGATCAGGCTTCATGCCACGCATCCCTAATTCCTCACCGTAGTAGATATATAGAGCGCCTGGCATGGTTAGCAATATGCTTGCCGCTAATTTCGCCTGATCTACATCATCATCCAGAAAGGACATGACTCTATTCTGATCATGGTTCGTGAGGAAAGTGGTATTGACATAGTTGGGATTAAATGCTTTAAATGATTTTTCACTTTCATTGAATAGTTCCGTTGGAGAGCTTTTTTCGTCGACTTTCCAAGAACTCTCGTGAATGGATGCGCTGACTACTTTATTGTTTTTCACAGTTTCCAAAATCGAAAAAGCCATATCAAAATTGAATAAAGCATCAAATCCTTTAGCGAAAGGAGCTTGAGTGTCCAAGTCAGACCAGACTTCCCCAACAATGTAAACGTCGCTTTTGAATGATTTCATTACAGATCGGAACTCCATCCAAAACGCATGATTATCTGCCGCCCGATGATCAGGGTATATATGCTTCGCCGCATCCATTCGGAAGCCATCAATTCCTATTTCAGTCAACCAGTATTTTCCGATTTGAAAGATTTCATCCCTGACTTTGGGATTGTCATAATTGAGATCAGGCATGCCACTGTAAAAGAATGAAAAGTACCGCTCGTTTTGACCTGCCACCTCATTCCACTGTTTCGTATTATCACTATCTCCAGTTTTCTCTTTCTCTAGGATTCCTTCTTCCGCTATTTCTTCTATTGTTTTCCAAATGAAGTAGTCCCGATAGTCACTACGCTCATCTAGAGCTGATTTGAACCAAGGATGATGACTAGAGCAATGGTTGATTACCAAATCAATAGTGACTTTGATGTCTCGCTTATGTGCTTCACTCAGGAATCTTTTGAAATCATCCATGGTACCATAATCCGGATGAATACCGTAATAGTCGGTTACGTCATACTTATGATACGAGGGAGAGGGATTGATTGGCATGAGCCAAATATTCTCTATACCTAAGTCTTGCAAATAATCAAGCTTGGCAGTCATCCCGTTGATATCTCCAATACCATCGCCATTGCTATCTGCGAAGGACTGCACAAAGATTTCATACGTCACTGCATTGGGCCAACGCACAGGAAGTTGATCATTTTGATGCATAGCTGAATCTTGATTTCCTCCGCATGAAATTAAAGCAATAAGTAAAAAGAGCAGGAGGCACGAGTGGGGTTTTCTCATAGCCTTGAATTTTTATTTTAAGGTAATGATTTTGTAGGTGAGAGGTTGGATATTGATTGATAATTCAGAAGTTATGGAGTAATCAAAGGTTGACTGCTGACTGATCGTTTGTGTACCCATTCCATCATTCAACTCAATTCTTTCATTATCCAAGCCAAACGATTCCCATGCAGGTTTAGGGATCTTGATATTTGCCATTTGATTATCCTCAGCAAAATTGATCACGATCAATAAGACCTGACCTTTTACATGTCTCACGAAGGAATATACCTTATCAGAATAACCTTCATATTGCTCGTTTCTATTGAAATAATGCAGGTCATAAAATGCCCCAGATCTAATCGCTTCTAGTTCATTGCAAGACTTTAAAATACTTCTGTAAGACGCTTGAAGTGCTTTCTGTTCTTTTGAAAGCAAGCCGCCATCATACTTACCATTATTTACCCATTTGATATGCTCAGGAACGCCCCAATAATCAAAGATGGTAGTACGGCCATCATCTCCAGCAAATCCTGATTCCCCTGCTCCAGGTTCTCCTACATCTTGGCCGAAGTACATCATGATTGGTCCGTCATGCATGAAAGCAGAAGCTGCCATCATTGGGATTCCTTTATTCATATCACCAGCAAAATCAGGAGACGCGATTCGCTGCTCATCATGATTTTCCAAGAAGCGAAGCATACTCCTCCCAATCCCATCTTGTCTTTGCCAGATTTGAGTGAGTCCGTCTGTACTTCCATGGCCTTGAATGATATATTTGAGAGAATCATACATCTCTACCTTGTCATATAGATAGTCAAATCCACCTTTGTTTATATAATCTCGATAGGCAATCGGATTATAGATTTCAGCTATGAATATGATCTCAGGAAACTCACTTTTTATCTCCTTCGTTACCCATTCCCAAAACTCAACAGGGACCATTTCTGCCATATCACAGCGGAAACCATCAATATCCTTAGCAGCCCAATAGAGTAAGATTTCTTTCATCTTCACCCATGTATCCGGCACAGAGTCAAAGTAGGGCTTTCGATTATCAAGATAATCTACACCGTAATTCAGTTTTACGGTTTCAAACCAGTCGTTTACACTAGGAGTGGAGCTAAACACATCGTTTCCTGTTGCTTTGGCTGGAGTTTCTGCAAACTTTCCATCTTTGGTAGGAAAGTCATTATCTCCAAGAGAATTGTAGCCCGCTGGTACTTGGAAGGACTCATTGGGTAGATAATAGAAGTTATTATTTGAGTCAAATGCCTTATCCACTTGATCATCAGCTCCAAAATCAATAACGCCTTCAGGTTTTGCGTCAGACTGATATCCTCGAGCCACGTGATTAGGCACGAAATCGATGATTACTTTCATTTCCGCATCATGAGTTCTTTTGACTAATTCCTCAAATTCAGCCATTCTATTAGGAACTTCATTCGCTAGATCCGGATTGATATCGTAGTAATCTTTGATAGCATAAGGCGATCCGGCTCGACCCTTCACCACATCAGCGTCATCCAATGGGATACCAAATTTGGTGTAATCAGTCAAGAGGCAGTGCTCAATAGCTCCTGTGTACCATATGTGTGTGTAACCCATATTTTTGAGTGCACTCAAAGCCTTTCCATCAATATCTTCAAACTTGCCCACACCATTTTCTTCGATGGTTCCCCATGGTTTATTCGTTTGATTGGTGTTTCCAAATAGGCGAGTGAACATTTGATAGAGAACGATTCTTTGTTCTGACTTTTTCATGGTAGCAGGACTTTCTTGTGGAGTTGATGGACTGCATGCTCCGAAGATCAAGAGCAATAAGGTAAAGCGAATAGGGTAGTTCATTTTTACTTTTTGAGTTTTGCTAAAGTATTCGATTTTCTTCTAGCTCTCAAACTAAAAAAGCCATCAAATGATGGCTTTTTTAGTTCAGCTCAATTTATGATTAAGCGTTGGTGTTAATGTTGTTCAAATCTTCGAATGAAGTTTTGAGTCTGGTGATGAAGCTCTTTTCTGCTTCTCTTAACCATACACGCGGATCATAATGCTTTTTGTTTGGCACATCATCTCCATCAGGGTTTCCAATTTGCTCCTGAAGGTAACCTTCTTTGGCTTGGTAATAGTTTTTGATTCCATCCCAAAATGCCCACTGAAGATCAGTGTCGAGGTTCATTTTAATAGCACCATAAGAGATAGCCTCTCTGATTTCTTCTCTAGTTGATCCTGATCCACCATGGAATACGAAGTTTACTGGATTTTTACCTGTTCCGAATTTTTCTTGGATGAAGTCCTGAGAATTCTTCAAGATTTTAGGAGTCAGCTTAACGTTACCAGGCTTATATACACCATGCACATTTCCGAATGCTGCAGCTATTGTGAAGTTTGGACTGATAGCATTGAGTTTCTCATAGCAATAGGCCACTTCCTCTGGTTGAGTATATAGTTTACTATTATCAATTTCAGTATTGTCTACACCATCTTCCTCTCCACCAGTTACACCAAGTTCGATTTCTAGAGTCATGCCCATTTTCGACATACGTTCCAAATATTTACAACAAGTTTCAATATTCTCCTCGATTGGCTCTTCTGATAGATCAATCATATGAGAGCTAAACAAAGGAGATCCTGTCTCAGCAAAATGGGCTTCGTTAGCATCTAACATACCGTCAACCCAAGGAAGAAGCTTTCTGGCAGCATGATCAGTGTGAAGAATTACGCTTACGCCATATTTCGCGGCTAATTGATGAACATGTTTAGCTCCAGCTACTGCCCCTGCTACGGCGGCTTGCTGACCATCATTACTCAATCCTTTTCCTGCGATGAAAGCAGCTCCTCCATTGGAGAATTGGACGATTACAGGAGAATTAAGATCTCTAGCTGCTTCCAAAACGGCGTTAATAGTATCGGTTCCTATCGTATTAACCGCTGGAAGTGCAAAACCATTCTCATTTGCATAATTAAGAAGTTCGGTAGCTTCTTTGCCTGTAAGTACCCCTGCTCTAAATTTCATGTTTTAAAATTTTGGTTGTATTTCTATTTAAGCTGCAAATATAAGTCGTAGTTATCATACAGAACCCTCACTTTTAAAATCTTCTACTTTTACTCTAATTAATTAAGAATTCTATATTTTAAGCATAAGAAAGGTGCTAAAAACAATCAAAAACGCAATATGAAGGCAGATTTGGTCATTTAAATCGTTTGCGTAGATTTTTGTTAATTGGCGTGTTTTAAGCAAGTAATTGAGGATTTGATATGAATTTTTTTGAGAGCTTATTTTTTAGATTGATAATTGATTTGAAGCCCGAGAACTAAAAGTGATTATGAGTAAACCAAAACTGAGTATAGCCCAAATCTGGAATATGAGCATGGGCTTTTTAGGAATCCAATTTGGATTTGCACTTCAGAATGCAAATGCCAGTCGAATACTTCAGAATTTTGGAGCTGATGTAGAACATTTGTCTTGGTTCTGGTTAGCCGCGCCTGTCACTGGGTTAATTGTTCAGCCGATTATTGGGCACTACAGCGATAATACTTGGAATAGACTGGGTAGGAGAAAACCATATTTTC
>CAYGPP010000157.1:0-8317 GCA_964351885.1 uncultured Marinoscillum sp. | reverse complement strand
ATTGAGAGTAATTGTCAAAGTGTTTGCTTACTCCTCCTCCGAGAATGAATAGATCAGGCCAAAACAAACTTTCCATTCGCTGAAAGTATTCATTGAGGCGTAATCCCCATTCCTCCCAAGAGAGGTCTTGTTCTTTTCGAACAGAGTTGGCTGCATAATGCTCACCAGGCATTCCTTTGACCATTATAAAGCCAAGTTCCGTATTAGGCACTAAGTGCTCATTAATAAATAGAGCCGTACCTATCCCAGTGCCTGCTGCAGCCATAATGGTGACTCCTTTTTGACCAACGCCCGCACCAAAAGTCATCTCTGCAATTCCTGCTGCATCTACATCATTCAAAAGATGAATTCGACAATTAGTTGCTTCTTCTATCATTTCAGCGGCATTGATCCCAATCCAAGATTTGTCAATATTGGATGCGGTCATTACTACTTCGTGACGAATGGCTGCAGGAAATCCGCTACCTATTAGTCCTTTCCAATTGAAGAAATCCACTACCTCTTTTACAGTTTCTATCACTGCTTGCGGTGTGGCCGGTTCTGGAGTAGGGATCCTATGCCTTTCAGTAACTAAGTTGCCAGTTATTGTGTCTACAATAGCTCCTTTAATCCCTGTGCCTCCTATGTCTAATCCTAGTATTTCCATATTACTGTTAAACCTACCAAATTCTTGGATAATAGTCATATAAGTGAGTTAGACGTCAGAGAAAATCTTTAACAGTTATGAACCTTCTGTCTCTAAATATGTCTAGCTTTAATTCAAACAAATCAGTTAGTTATGCTTAAAAAAATAATGCTCTCTTTGGGAGTTCTCATCATTCTATTAGCAGCGGCATATCTATATTTAGATAACCGCAACAGGACTTTGAGCCCTCCTGGGGAATCTTCACTTAGCAATGGTGACCTTAAAGTAGATATTACTTATAATAAACCATCAATCAGAAACAGGAAGCCTTTCGGAGATGAGACAGAGGAGTCAATTCAAAAGTATGGTCAATACTGGAGGTTAGGAGCTAATGAGTCCACGGAGATTACTTTTAACCAAGACGTACTATTAGTGGATCAAGCGATCTCTGCAGGGACTTATAGAATGTATGCTATTCCAGGTGAACAATATTTTGAATTGAGACTGAATACTAAATTGGGAACTTGGGGGGCTTTCGAACCTGACGTTGAGCAAGATGTGCTAACAGTGATGGTACCTGTACAGTCCAGTGAACACACTGAAGAATTCACTATCAACATAGATCCACTTTATGATACAGGAGTGAAAGTCAATATTAAATGGGGGAGTATTCAACTTAACCTACCAGTGAACCCTCAGTAACAAAATCATTGCGAAAGCTGCTTACAATAGAAAAGGGGAGTCCTTCAAAGGATATTCGGGATTTATTGAAGTCTAACGTAATTGGAACGCCTAATCAAAGTCTGGTCTATCGGCAAATACGTGCTGCTGATAAACTCCAATCACTTACGAAGGTCTATTTTCTAAGTGTGAAAGTTGGAGGTAAAGCTCTAGGTGCATGTTGCTTTATACCACGAGCTATTAGAGTTGACAAACGTTTAGTCTCAAGTTTCTATATTAGATATTTCTCTTTTAGGGATTCCTTACGTACTTCTGGTGAGTCACTTAGACGTCTAAGTAATAAGAATAGTAAACTTCGGGACGAAATAAACGATTGTTTAAATGGTGAAGGTTTGGATATAAAAAGTCCACTTTGCTATGCTTATGTTGATGAATCTAACCTTCGATCTAAGTCAATTATTGACTCTTTTGGATTTAAGAAGGTAGGGGCTTTCAATGTTAAGTTTATTAGCCGCTTTTTCCCGAAAAACGATTCGCAAGTGGAGCAAGTAGAATCAGATAATCTGTCCGAATTTAGGTCAAGAATAGGTGAAGAATATGCTGATCATTCATTTGTATGTCTTGATAATATTGGTTTCGAAAATGGTGCTTACGTTTATAGAAGTTCAGGAAAGATTGTTGGTGGAATTCAGACATATCTAGAAGAATGGGAAGTGTCTGAAATACCAGGAAGTAATTTCCTTCTTGACGTTATGTCACATACCCCACTATTAAGGAAAATCTTTAGTAGAAATTTCAAATTCCTTTCTGTTGAGGGATTTTTCTGTGATGATGGCTTTGAACAAGTGATTGAACCACTGATAGAGACAGCTCTTGCAAAGGGTAAAAGAAATACTGCAGTAGCTTGTGCTGATAGAGACTCATTATTTTACAAAAGACTTTCAAATATCTCTGAAGGTGCCATCAGATACATGACCAAAGAAAAAGAGATAGCATTGGTGGCCAGAGGTGAAGAAGCAGACTTGACCTATCTAAGAAATAAGTCCATCTATGTTTCTAGTTTTGACAATATGTAAGTTGTCCACAGAGGGACTTAAAAGGAATTAGAGAATCACCAAGTAAAGCAACGCAGCGAGTGTGGCTCCAATGCAAGGTCCAATTAAAGGAATCAAGGCATAAGACCAGTTACTGTCGCGCTTGCCTTTGATGGGAGCAATGGCATGAAATAGTCTTGGTCCAAAATCTCTTGCTGGATTGATGGCATATCCTGTGGTTCCCCCAAGAGAAAGACCAATCCCTACAACCAATAGCGCTACTGGCAGTGCACTTAATGATCCCAGTCCATCGCCAGAAACGAGGAAAAAGACAGCAAAAACCAAAGTGAATGTGCCAATGATCTCAGATAGAAGATTATTTAAAGGACTTTTGATTGCTGGACTCGTGCAAAATAGCCCTAGAATCGTATCTGGATCATCTGTCTCTGTAAAATGGGGAAGGAAATGTAGATACGTGAGTCCTGCTCCGCAAAACGCACCGAGAAATTGCATTGCCAAATATCCGGGAACACCAGCCCATTCAAACTTCCCAATAAGAGCCAATCCTAAAGTCACCGCAGGATTGATATGAGCCCCACTGGACGACCCTGCAATAAAAACCGCGACAAAAACCGCAATCCCCCAGCCTAATGAAATTACCAGCCAGCCTGAATTTTGAGCATATGTTTTATTCAAAGAAACATTAGCATTAACCCCATTCCCCAATAGCAAAAGGATAAATGTGCCGATAAACTCTGAGACAAGAGGATTCATATGGTGGCTGTTTTAGTTAAGGCTCAAAGTAAAAGATATTTTTATTCTTTCATTTACAGGTTGTTCGATAGGGGATCTCCTCGCCAATGTATTCTTTCCACTCTGCTTCAGTCAAATCTCTATCTACAAGATCACAAATCCTTTTAGCTAGCACGCTGTGAGATACAGGCCAAAATCGAATGTAATTATCCTTTGATCCTGATATGACCTGATTACCGGTAGGATCAAAACATGCTGTAAGCACCCAATCATTATGATCATCGAATACAAGCGGTAATTTCTTGGAGTTATTGATATCCCAAATTCGGACCGTTCGATCTCTGCTTGAAGACAAAAGCATCTCATTATTTGGACTAAAATCCAGATCTGTAATTGCAGATTGATGCCCTGAGATCGTTCGCGTGATGATTTCCTTTTCAATATCCCAAAGGATAATATCTCCCTTCTCACGACCTATTGCTAGAGTTTTGAAATCAGGACTAATAGCCATTGCGTTGACAGCATAAGCCTCTTTTAAGTGAATTTTAGAAGATAAAGTGTCCTCCCACAGCTCAATTGTTCCTGTAGATTTACCCAGATATAGGTTTTTATTTTTCTTATTGACAATTGCACTTGAGACTTGTTGTGAGGTGGTTCCAATTTGCTTTTCTTTTCCAAATCCTTTGGATTTAATCTCTCCGTTTTTGGTAACCAACAACAGTTTGTGCTCGCTAGGAACAAAAACTGCACTTTGTACCAATTCGCCATCTGTAATCACATGTCTTTGCGTCTCTGTACCTAATTCGCTGTATGCTTCATTGTCGATTAAAATTATTCCTTGGTTCTTGGTCACCACGAGAAGGAATCGGTCATCAGAGCTAATGTCTATCGACTCAATCAGGTGATCTCCTTCATAAATCAACTCGGCTGTCTTTCCTTTATTAGAAAGCTGCCATTTCATCACTCTTCCATCTGATCCTGCAGAATAAAAGTAATCAGGGTTATTGGAAAACTGGAGTGAAACTACTGAGGCATTATGTCCAAGTACCTCGTTGTAAGATTTTCTATTGACTGAATCATAGCCTAAAAACTTGTTTGCATAATAGAGTGAAGAGTAGAGATTCAAATGTGACACCAAAGGATTGCTATCATTCTCCTTCCAGAAATCATACGCCTGCTTCGCAATTAGCGCTTTGAGTTCACCAAAATAGGAGGGTGTAAGCAGCGATCTTTGAGACATACTTTGTACCAATTCCGTATATCGAAGGGTCTTAACTTGATTCTCGAGTTGCTGAATTCTCGAATTCTCAAGATTGATTTCTTGCGACCAACAAACCATTGAAACCATGAGTAATACACTTCCCAGAAGGTTTTTCATCTATGAAAGGTAATTGATTAGTTGTTGTGTCTAAAGTCTAGCTATGAATTCGCTCTTATTTTTTTCAATTATAACGAAGCACTTTTTTGGTTTAAGGACTCGCAGATTCTAGGTAATGTGCTCCTGAGTTGCCATCAATCACTGAAGATCTAATATCTTCATGGCATATTTCCGAAGATTATGACAGAACAAATAGATTTTACGATAAGTCCAATAGGTGTTGGATCAATAACCTTTTCGAACCCTCCACACAATGCCATGACAGGTACCATGCTAGGAGAAATAACTCGTTTGGTTAATGAATCAAGTGAAAATCAATCTGTCAAAGTTCTGGTGATTAAGAGTTCTGGTGAACGGACTTTCTGTGCTGGGGCGAGCTTTGACGAATTGATGAGTATTAAAAATGATTTTGAAGGAAAGGTGTTTTTCTCAGGATTTGCCTTATTAATTAATGCCATCAGAAAGTGTAAAAAAATTGTATTAGGGCAAGTTCAAGGAAAAGTTGTAGGAGGTGGTGTAGGCTTGGCATCAGCTTTTGATTTGTGTTTTGCTTCAAGATTTGCTGATATAAAACTGAGCGAAATTAGTATCGGTATTGGCCCTGCGGTAATTAGTCCTGCCGTAATTAGAAAAATTGGCTTGTCGGCGTTTAGCCAATTGTCTCTCAATCCTCAGGAATTCAAATCTGCAAATTGGGCCTTAGAAAAAGGGCTTTTCAGTAGCTTGTCTGAGATTCATGGTGACCTAAATAATGCAGTCACTCGGAAAGCCAGTGAGCTATGTGATTCAAACCCGGAAGCGTTATCAAACCTTAAAAGATCATTTTGGACGGGATGCGATGATTGGGATGTATTGCTTATGAGAAAAGCAGAAGAAAGTGGGAAGTTGGTCCTATCCGATTTTACCCAAAAGGCATTGAGCCGGTTTAAGAAATAATCTAGCCTCTTTTAAAAGCCAGTAGTGTATCTGAAGATGCTGACGTGTCGAAATAGTATCCGTCGGTATCAAAACCTTTTAATTCATCTACATTTTTTATTCGATTTTTAATGAGATAGCGAGCCATCATACCTCTAGCCTTCTTCGCAAAGAACGATACGATTTTGTATTGCCCATTATTGAAATCCTTGAACTCTACATCAATAACTTTCGCTTTTAGGGCTTTTAAATCAATAGACTTGAAATACTCTACAGAAGCCAAATTCAGAATAACCTGATCTCCTTGCCTCAGCATATCACGTCGAAGAACTTTGGCTATTTCCTTACCCCAAAACTGATACAAGTTCTTAGAATCTCCTACTTTCAGCTTAGTCCCCATCTCTAGTCGATAAGGTTGGATTAAGTCTAATGGTCTGAGCAACCCATACAAGCCAGAAAGGATTCGCAAGTGTGATTGTGCAAATTCAATATCTGCCTCATCAAAATACTCGGCCTGAAGCCCTAAGTAAACATCTCCCTTGAAAGCAAAGACACTTTGTTTTGAATTGTGATCTGTGTGTCTTGATGAAAATCGCTCGAACCTTTTAACATTCAATTCCGCTAGATCTTCGCTAATTCCCATCAATCGTTTAAGATCTCCTTCGTTATTTAGTTTAATTACCTCCAAAATGTCTTTGGATTTGGTAAAGAGTCTTGCCTTGGTTTTATGTGCTTTCACTGAAGACTCAAAGTCCAAAGTTTTTGCTGGAGAAACTACTGCGATCATATTGAGGTTTGATGATTAATCAATTTGCATCCTGAATTGTTATACAAATGTAAAAATGAATGGGTCTTTAACTGATTGATCGCAATAGAGATTTTGTAATTTTATCTTTTCTAAATTAAAATTCTTGTCACCAAAGCTTTATTCCATAATTGATGTAGAAACTACTGGCGGTCAACCCAGTAATTCTAAGATCACAGACATATCTATTTTCATTACTGACGGGTATGAAATATTGGATGAGTTTTCGAGTTTGGTTAATCCTAATATGCCAATTCCCCCGTTCATTACTCAATTAACAGGAATCGATGATGAGATGGTAGCGACAGCACCATCATTTGAAGAAATAGCTGAAAGCATCATTGAGATAACGGACAATACAACTTTTGTAGCTCATAATGTGAATTTCGATTTTGGGATGATTAGTGGTGAATTCAGGAGATTTGGTTATCAATATGAAAGGGAGAAGTTATGTACGGTAAGACTGGGACGAAAGTACTTGCCCGGCTACAGGAGCTATGGTTTGGGTAACATTTGTGAGGAACTGGGGATACCAATAAGAGGAAGGCACAGAGCTAGAGGAGATGCTGAAGCTACGGTTGAATTGTTTCATTTGATTATGAATGCTTCCGATGGAAATCCGACTTTGCAGAATGACAAGTGGATTAAAAACCTGCCCGCTCATATCCATAGATCTCATGTAGACAACTTGCCGCAAGGACCAGGGATATATTATTTGAAAAATGCCCAAGACCATATTCTGGAATTGTGTGCCACGAATAATGTCCGTCAGACAATCATCAAATTTCTTCAGAGCAATTCGAAAAAGTCTAAAGCACTAAAATCTGAACTTCATTCCATCGAATCGGATTCATTTGGTTGGGATTTACTTGCTCATTTGAAAGCAGAAGATGAATTGGGAGGACTTAATACTACAAAACCTCTGAAGGCCAATTCTTATGGTTTGGCTTCACGTTTTGACTTATTCGGTTACGTCAATCTTATGATAGAAAAGAGCAAATCTGGAGAGACTATAGCAACTAGTTTTGCTTCGATTAAAGAGGGTAAAGCCTATATTCAACAAATTTGTGCAGATCATAAATTGTGTGATCGACTTTCAGGAATTGAAATTGATACTGGCTGTAAAAATCTGAATTGCAAGGGAGCTTGCAGGCAAATGGAATCTTCTGAGTCCTATAACAATCGAGTAAAAAATGTCCTGAATGGAACTCAGAAGAAGACATCAAGTTATGTTATGATTCAGTCACGACCCACTGACGAACCGCGTTCGTTTTTATTGATTGAAAATGGTGAATTGAGAGGTGTCGGGAAACTTGAATCAATTGATGCAATTGAGGATATTTATAAATTAAGAAATATTGTCATCCCACAAGCGTCTACAATAGTTAAGATGAGAATTATTAATAAGTATAGATCGAGCAATAAAAATGACTTTTTGCAGATCAATTTTGATGAAAATAAATCAGCTCAATTATAAGGGTATTTATTTTTACGAGTGTACAAAGAATCAAACAGAATTATACCTTTAGATGACTGATATTGCCAGTTATGTAAATTTATTTATTCGATTCACTTAAGGTTTTATTTCTTCTCAGTTTGCACTTTATTGCGAGCGTTTCCCACATTGTAATTGTTAAGAATGCATCTTAGTCTTTCATTTCATAAATCATATTCCCTTTTTGTAATACTTCTAGCGTTTTCCATGACGTCTTTAGCCCAAAGCTATGACTATCTAAAGGAAGTGGAACTGAGTGGATATGTTAGAGATAATTACACGAATGAGCCATCATATGGAGTAACAGTCTACATATCAAGTTTGAAGGCAGGCGTTGCGACGGATTTCAATGGTTACTACTCAATCATGGTTCCTAAAGGTACCTTTAAGGTTACTTTTTCTAGAATTGATATGATCACTCAATTCGTTAGTGTCGATCTCCTACAAAATAAAGAATTGGATGTTTTGATGAAGGAAAAAACTTATAATCTGGACGCGATTACAGTTTTTTCGGAAAGTCAAGATGCTAAGATTAAAAATTTAGATGTTGGCAAAAACACACTTGATATTGATAAAATAAACAAAATGCCCTCTTTCATGGGTGAAAGTGATGTTGTGAAGAGCTTGATTT
>CAYGPP010000156.1:0-8445 GCA_964351885.1 uncultured Marinoscillum sp. | reverse complement strand
GTCCATTATCATTATAATCCATAATCCAATATATTTGACAATGAATCATGCTCTTATAACAGCTAAGCCTATACTATTTAAAGCTTATTAATTATACTGCTACATTACTAAGCGAAAAAAAGAGAGCTGAACTAAAATAAAACGTCGTCCACTTTCAAAGTGCAAACAGTTATCTCACAGAAATTATAATTATATTATTTTTGACTTACTAGCTACCTAAATCTAAAAGTCCCAGCCTAAACGTTTATTTTATGAACACATGTATAATAAAAAAGCAAAGCAAAAATTTAAGCAAATTTGAACAATCACATGTCTTTTTTGTTGTTGAATTATTATATTATATATTTACTTTTATTAAAATAAACTTAACCGAAAGTCTACCACACAAATTATGAAACAGTTACTTACTCTTTTGATGTTAGCAGGTGTATTCACCTTATCCTCAGTGAACACATACGCTCAAGATAGTGCCGATGTAGCATCGGATACCACTGCGATGGAAGCTGATTCTATTGCCGAAGAACCAGAAATGGCAGTCGTTGAAGAAATGATTGAGCCAGAAGAAGAACCAGAAGCAGGTTTTCACCAAGTTGTTAAAGAGCAATTCATTGATGGTGGTCCTTCGTTTATGGGGATTGTGTTGATATGTCTGATCCTTGGACTTGCAGTAGCAATCGAAAGAATTATCCATTTAAATTTGGCTACTACGAATGTTAAGAAATTATTGGCGAACGTAGAAAGCTCTTTGTCTTCAGGTGGAGTAGAGGCAGCTAAAGAAGTTTGTAAAAATACAAGAGGCCCTGTTGCATCTATTTTTGTACAGGGTATGATGAGAATGTCTGAAGGTATTGAAATGGTTGAAAAATCAATTATTGCCTACGGTTCTGTTGAAATGGGAAAACTCGAAAGAGGAATGGTTTGGATTTCACTATTTATCTCATTGGCTCCAATGCTTGGTTTTATGGGAACTGTTATCGGTATGATTGGTGCATTTGATGCCATTGCTGAAGCTGGGGATGTATCTCCTTCATTGGTTGCTGGAGGTATTAAAGTAGCCCTTTTGACTACAGTTGCAGGTTTGATTGTTGCAGTAATCTTACAATTGTTCTATAACTACTTAGTGTCTAAAATTGACTCTTTAGTGAATAGCATGGAAGATGCTTCTATCTCGTTGGTAGACATCTTAGTTAAGCATAATCTTTCAAAATAATAAACCGATAGAATATGGATATTATAGATGTAGGTTTATATGTGAGCTATCTGCTAATTGTACTTTGTGCATTAGCGGCAGTGATTATTCCATTGGCACAGTCCTTTGGTGATCCAAAGTCATTGATAAAGTCAGGTATTGGTTTAGGTGCTTTGGTCGTTATATTCTTGGTTAGCTACGCATTAGCGAGTGGAGAATCAGATGTTACAACCGAAAGTACTGCCAAACTTGTAGGAGGAGGAATTATTTCAATGTATGTTCTCTTTGCTATTGCGATAATTGGAATTGTATATACAGAGGTTTCTAAAGCGATTAAATAATGCCAAAAGGTAAAAAACGACCACTACCGGAAGTCAGTTCTGGATCAATGGCGGACATTGCCTTTCTTTTGCTCATTTTCTTTTTGGTAACAACCACAATTGCGAATGACAAGGGAATAACGCTGCTATTGCCTCCGAAACCTGACCCGAATGAGCCACCACCTGAGGTGACTAAGAATGATAAGAATATTTTCAAAATTCTTGCGAATTCAAGTGATCAATTGCTTATTGAGGATGAACCTTATAAGCAATCGATGACCGAGCTCAGAAGAGAAGTGAAACAATTCGTTTTGAATTTCGGGAAACCGGGAGAAGAGGGAATACAAGTTTACAACAGTCTTCCTTCCAAAATGAAATCGGAGATCAACCGTTACGGTAAGTTGCCAGATTCGTCTGACGACCCTACGGAGTGTGTGATTTCTTTCAAGGCAGCTAGGGGAACTAGTTATGAGCTTTACATTGATGTCTTGGATGCCATCAATGGTGCGTACAATGAAATCTATTCGGAACGTGTGGGAATTTCTGTCGAGGAATGGCTTGCGCTAGATAAAGATGACGATATCCAAAAGGATATGTACACTAGAGCGAGATCAAATATTCCAAGAGCGATTTCAATTGCTGAACCCGATTAAAGTCTAAGAAAATATGGCAAAATTTAAGAAAAGTTCAGGTACCCAAGAGGAAATTCCTACAGCGGCTCTTCCTGATATCATATTCATGCTATTGTTCTTCTTCATGGTGACAACTGTGATGAGAGAAACTGATATTATGGTGAAGCAGTTACTTCCAAAGGCAACTCAGTTGACTAAAATTGAACGTAAATCTTTGGTGAGCTACATTTATATTGGGGAACCTAAGAATACCAATCAGTTTGGTGTTGAACCACGGATTCAAATGAACGATGTTATTCAAGACGTTGATGATGTTATTATGTTCGTGAACCAAGAGAAGGATAAACTTTCTGAGGTTGAGCGTGACCAAATTACTATGTCGATGAAGGTTGATAGCGAAGTGAAGATGGGAATTGTTTCAGATGTTCAGCAAGAACTGAGAGAAGCAAATGCTAGAAAAATTCTCTATAGCTCTGTTAAAAGAGCAGATAAGTAATAGATAAATTGATATTGAATGAAAGCTTCGACCATTGGTCGAGGCTTTTTTTGTTTCAACAAAGGTGACAGACTAAAATTTCATTTTACTCAATTCCCGATCTTGATCCTTTTGCTTGATGCTATTTCGTTTGTCAAAAAGCTTTTTTCCTCTGGCGACAGCTATTTGCAGTTTTGCAAAACCTCTTTTTGATATGAACACTTTAGTTGGTACAATCGTCAGTCCTTTTTCCTCTGTTTTCGATTTTATTTTTTCGATTTCATTTTTTCGCAGAAGGAGTTTCCTTTCTCGAGTCATTTCGTGATTGGCAAAAGAACTATTGGCGTAAGGGGATATGGTCATGCCCTTGATATAGGCCTCATTATTTTGAATATAACAATAGGCTTCTTGTACGCTGGCTTTTCCTTCCCTTATAGATTTTATCTCGGTTCCTTTCAAGACCAATCCCGCTTCATATTTGTCTAGGAACTCATACTCCAAACTTGCTTTTCGATTCTTGATCGTAATATCATTAGAAAATCTTGGTTGTTGTTTGGCCATGACAAAAAAGAAATATGCTTCGAAATTAGAGGATCAAAGTGACATTCGCGGCAAAGGACTATCTTTTAATGAACCAAAATCCTTTGCGAGATATTGGTAATAGCCTGTCTGAGCTATC
This sequence comes from uncultured Marinoscillum sp., assembly GCA_964351885.1. Classification (GTDB taxonomy): domain Bacteria; phylum Bacteroidota; class Bacteroidia; order Cytophagales; family Cyclobacteriaceae; genus Marinoscillum. The sequence continues at coordinate 5,150 of CAYGPP010000156.1, read as the reverse complement.
ATAGCAGCATTATCCGTGCAGTATTCGAATTTTGGTACAAATATGTGCCACTGATGTTTCTTACTCAATAATCTAAGACGATCTCTTAAACCACTATTAGCAGAAACTCCTCCTGCAATGGCTATATTATTGATACTGTATGATTTTGATGCCGCAATTAAGTTATCCACTAGCATGTCGATCAGTGTTTTTTGAATGCTGGCGGCTAAATCGGACTCATTTTCTCTCACAAAGTTGGGATTGATTCGAGTTTGATCTCTGAGGAAATACAAGAAACTGGTTTTAATTCCGGAAAAAGAATAGTTAAGACCTGAGACTTTGCTTTTAGAAAAAGTAAACCTATTAGGATCTCCTGTCACGGCAAGCGCATCAATTCTTGGTCCGCCTGGATATCCAATTCCCATAATTTTAGCACATTTATCAAATGCCTCACCCACAGCATCATCTATCGTTTGACCAATGACTTCCATGTCAAGATGGCTTTTTACCAATATGATTTGAGTGTGACCTCCACTTACTGTAAGGCATAAGAAAGGAAACTCAGGCTTAGGATCATCAATAAAATGAGCCAAAATATGAGCTTGCATGTGATTTACTGGAATTGCTGGTATTCCTAGTGCAAGAGCGGTGGATTTAGCGAAAGCCGATCCCACTAGTAAAGCCCCAAGCAGTCCAGGTCCTCGTGTATATGCAATTGCATCAAGATCTTTGAGAGTACATGGCGTATCCTTTAGTGCCTGATGAACTACTGGGATTATGTTCTTTTGATGTTCTCGAGAAGCTAACTCAGGAACTACCCCACCATATTGCTCATGAATAGATTGTGTAGCAATAATATTATTGATTATTTTTCCATCTTTGCAAAGAGAAGCGGCAGTTTCATCACAGGATGTCTCTATTCCTAGAATTGTGATACTCATAGGATATTTATTTCAATAGTTTGACTGGAATTGTGAATTTTAAACGTGTTCTAGTGTGGCTTAGAAAAGCAATCCTTCGATTGACTACAGTCTTGCTGATTTTGGCTGTCATCGCATTACTCCTCCTACAAACTTCTAGTGTTCAAAACTACTTAACAAAAATCGTTCTGACACAACTCAACAAACATTCAGAGTTTCGAATAAGTGTTGAAGACATATCAGTAAAGTGGTTTGATAGTATCCGATTAAATGGTCTAGATGTCCACGACTATCGTGGAAATTTGATGATTCATTCCTCGAAGTGTTTTATTGACTATGAATTAAGTGGACTTCTGGCAGGAGATCGAGTCACCTTAGATTTGATGGAATTTGAAGCTGCACAATTGTCTTTGGTTAACTATCAGGATAGTCGAGGAATTAATTTGATGGTGTTTTTGAGCGCACTCAAGGGTGAGTCCAATAATGATACAGTAAAAGCTCCTGTCAAGCTTTACTTGGAAAATTTAACGGGAAAAAACTTGTCCTTTTCCTATGATAATCAAATAAAGGATAGTCTAGATGTATCTCGTTTTGATTACGGGCATTTTACCTTGAAATTAAAAAGCGTTAATTTAAGTGATTTGAAAGCACATAACGGAGAATTTACTGCCGAAGTAAATGTGCTGGAAGGTTTAGAAGATTTGGGAAGCGGATTGGCTATAGACCAAATGAAAACAGGCATACTAATTACGCCTAATAAGTTGTCCCTTAATCATTTTGAAGCATATACTTCATCTTCAAAAATCTATGGGGATATAGCCTTTAATTATGAATCGGTAAGTGCATTTGCTGATTTTGCGCATTCAGTTCCGGTTAGTATCCACTTGCAAAACACTTCCCTGTCAAGTACCGATATCAGTTATTTTGCGGAATTACCCAAAAAGTTTTTCACTACTTATATCAATGCTAAAATTGAAGGAACTGTTTCTAGACTTAATATTAGAGACTTATCTCTGAGTCTTGGTCAATCTCAAATAGTTGGTGAAATTTCACTGAATGGTCTACCAAATATTAAAGAAACCTTTATTGAGGCAAATCTTGAAAAAAGTCAGATTCATATTGCTGATTTATCAACGTTCACTGATGCTTCTTTAGCTTCTGTTATTCATCTAGGAGACATCAACTTCAATGGTAGGTTTATTGGCTTTCTGAATGATTTTGTAACAACGGCTAACTTCAATACTGAATTAGGTGATATTCAGTCTGATGTGAACTTGAAGTTCCCAGCAGGTATTGATGAGGCAAAGTATTCTGGAAAATTAAAGCTTATCAACTTCGATGTTGGAAAACTCTTAAAGGACGAAAGAATTATTGGCAAGATTAATCTAAATGGAAAAATCAATGGAAAAGGAACGATTCAAAAAAATGCCAAATTCAATTTAGATGCTATATTGACCAAATCTGCTATTCTGAAACATAACTATGATTACATAAGAGTGAACGGGAATTTCAGCTCACAGTATTTTGATGGGAGATTGGTAGTTGATGATCCAGCATGCAAGCTAGACGCAATCGGTAATATCGATCTTGCACATAAACCAGAAGTTGTATCAATTGAAGCGCGTATTGATTCAATAGACTTTAAGGAGTTAGGTTGGATTGATCACGATCTTACCGTCAATGGTAGGCTGTCTGCTAAACTAAAAAGCTTGACTTTGGATAGTATTGAGGGTGAGATTCGAGCAGATAGTTTGAATCTAGTCTGGATGGAGAAAGCAATAGCGATAGATTCCGTTATTCTGTCTTCATATATTCTAAATAAATTTCGAAAAGCTGATCTTGTTTTACCAGAACTGCATTTTGGTCTAGAAGGGGATTTTATTTTATCACAAGTGATTTCGGATTATAAGATGATATCAAATGAGCTGCAATCCTACTTCACTCCCGAAAGTCATGATTCCACCGTTCTTGCTCGGTCAGCCGCCGATGACTATTCAATAGATTTTTTAATGGAATTGGGAGATGTTTTTCAATATGGAGAGACATTTCTGAATGATAGGTTTTACTTAAGCCCGGGTGTAAGAATAGATGGGACTTTTTACCAAAGGAAGAATGCAACACTTTCACTCTACACAGAAGTAGATTCCATTTTTATAGATGGGATGGGATTCAGTCAAAACGAGTTTGATCTAAATCTCTCTAAATCAGTTGATTCAAGAGGAATTATTGCAGCAGGAAACCTAGTCTCAGCAAGGCAATGGTGGAGAGAAAATCTTCCTACCGAAGATTTGCTTGTGGAGGCAGTATGGTTCAATGATGAAATAGACATAAGCACCAATATTTCACAACCTGCAAACGACAATTCAGCATATCTGAATGGGAAATTGCAGCTGGAGAAAGATCGATTAGTTTTTAATTTTTTACCGTCAAGGTTAATTGCTTTCGACCAGCAATGGTTTTTCAATCCTAATAACCGCATTGTCTACGATCAGAATAATTTCAAAATAGAGAGAATGCAACTTTATCAGGGAGAGCAATCCGTGGAGTTCTTAGGGAATGTTTCAATGGTAGATTCTACAAGTTTTAATATCGCTTTTAGGAATTTTGATTTGCTCTTTTTGAGCGCTTTGCTCCCATTTGAATTAGGTGGAGAGCTGAATGCTAATATTGATATTTCTAAAAGATTTGAAGATCCTATTATTTTAGAAAGTGACTTAGATATCACGAGTTTGGAAATCAATAGTCTAGCAATGGGAGACGTCTATGGTATAACTGCTTGGAAACCGATAGAAAAGGCATTGGCAATCGATTTAGATGTGAGACGAGAGGCGTTCAATACAATAGAGGTTTCAGGCGTTTATAGACCTAATAATGATGACAATCAATTTGATATCAATGCGAAGTTTGATAAGGCAAATTTGAAACTCCTTGAGCCGATATTCAATGGCCTTTTTTCTAATATTGAAGGGTTTGCTGATGGATTTATAAATATAATGGGGACAGTTGATAAACCCATTCTCTTAGGTCAAAGTGACTTAACTGAAGGTGCCATTAAGTTTGACTACCTAGGGACTTCATATAATTTTGACGGGGGAATTTCATTTACAAATGAGGCTATAAATTTTGAAAGACTGAGGTTGACAGATATAAGTGGAAGTAGCGCATCTTTGGTTGGAGCTATTTACCATGAGGGTCTGAAAAATTTGAAAGCGGATATGAAAATTTCTGCAAATTCGTTTCAATTCCTCAATACCACAGCACAGGATAACAGTCTTTATTACGGTACCGCTAATGCTACGGGTGATATTTACATTACCGGACCAGTAGAGGATATTGTAATAATTGCTAAGGCAAGAACGGAAAAGGGAACAAAATTCTTCATTCCACTCTCAGAAAATTCTGAAATCAAGCAAAAGGATTATATCACATTTGTTGATTTTTCAGATACTACGGCCAACATTGACTTAGATCAAATTATAGCTCAGAGCATTTCGGGAGTAACATTGAATTTTGAACTTGATGTTACTACTGACGCTTATGTTGAATTAATTTTCGATATCAAAACGAGTGATATCATTAGAGGTAGAGGTGAAGGAAATCTAAGCCTCAGACTTGATACTAACGGTGAATTTGAGCTTTTTGGGGATTTAAATATCTCTGAGGGAGGGTATAATTTTACAATTCCTACTTTTGGAATTAGTAAGGAGTTTAGTGTGGTACCTGGTAGTAGAATTTCTTGGTATGGTGATCCGTATGCTGGTATATTGGATCTTACGGCTACTTATAGACAATTGGCAGCTATTTCAGACTATGATGTTACTTTGGAAGGCGAGCTTAGTCAAAAGTATCCGATGCTTGTAAAACTCGGGTTGAAAGGAGAAATGCTTAATCCTTCAATCAATTTCAACATTGAGTTGGAAGACTCACAAGTATCTCAAGGCTCCATAATCGGACAAGCCTTGTTTGGAATTAATAATGATGAGCAAGATCTTAAACGTCAGGTTTTTAGTTTGCTCATTCTTCGTAAATTTTCTCAACCTTCTAGTTTTGAGGTAGGAGGTGGAGACTTAGGTGGTAGTTTGAGTGAGTTTGTGACTAATCAACTTTCCTATTTTATTAGTCAGGTAGATGAAAATTTGGAGATAGATGTTGATCTCGCTTCTTTGGATGCCGATAATAATTTTCAACTCAGACTAGCGTATACCTTTTTGAACGGACGACTGAGGGTAAGTGGGGGAGGTGGGATACCAC
>CAYGPP010000155.1:0-8446 GCA_964351885.1 uncultured Marinoscillum sp. | reverse complement strand
TAGCAATAGGGAATACCTGTCGCAAATCAATTTCATCTGTATCAGCGAGCACTTTTTGAAGTTTTTTCATGAAGGCATTTTTGATTTCTGTAGCTAGGTTAATCTTAGTTATTCCTCTTTTAACAGCTTCTTGAAGCTGATTGTCCGGTATCCCAGAACTTCCATGAAGAACCAATGCAGCTGGAGTAGCTTCATTGATAGATTTTATAAGATCTAGCTGTAGTTTAGGTGTTTCACTATAGAAGCCATGAGCACTACCAACAGCAATTGCAAGTGCGTGGATACCTGTTTCCTCGACAAATAACTTAGCTTCATCAGGCTGAGTATAAACCATATCTTGTGCTTGACCTAATTTAGCCACATACCCAAGTTCAGCTTCTACGTTTGCTCCAAATGATTCAGCATATCTCATGATTTCATTGGTGATTTTCACGTTTTCAGCGAATGGTTTTTCGCTCGCATCAATCATCACAGAGTCAAAACCAGCGTCAAGACATTCTTTCACGAGAGACACGTTATTTCCATGATCCATATGAAGCCACGCATTTACTCCATACTGCTCCGAAACTGTTCGAGCAAGGTTGGCAGAAACCTTAACTCCCATATACTTTAGAGAACTTTCTGATACCTGAAGGATAATATCGTTATTGGATTTTTTAGCCGCAGCAAGTACAGCGGTTAGTGTTTCGAAGTTGTAAAAGTTGGTAGCTAAAAGAGCTGATCCATTTGCCTTGTTCTGCTGAAGTCTTTCTTGAAGTTTCATTATTTCCTAATTAGAGAAAAGGTTCTGTATTACGAGAATCTCTTGATTGGACCGTATTATACGGCTTGATTAAATTTATTTTTGGCTACCTCTTCGACTTTACCCCAGCTTTCGAAAGAAGTGGTTCCTCCGGGCTGTGTGGTGTTAATGGCACCCATTAGGTTGGCAAACTGGAGACACTCGCTCATAGATTTACCCTTGATGAACTGAGAGATGAATCCCGCATCGAAACTGTCGCCAGCTCCAATACAATCAGCAACATCGTTATTGAGGAACGCTGCTTGTTGGACTTTCTCACCTTTGCTGAAAGCGGCACCACCATCTTCACCTTGTTTTACGATTATGGCATTGGCATTGTCTTTCAGGCTATCAATACTCATTTCAGTATCATCTAATCCAGTGAGGCAACTGAGTTCCTTTCGATTGGGTAGAAAAACATCGACATAAGGCAGGAGCTCCTTTAAATCCAGATCCCATTTTTCAGCAGGATCCCATTGCGGGTCAAGTGAAGTAGTGAGACCTAACTTCTTGGCTCTTTGGAACAATGTAACTATCCCATTCCTCAATTCTGGCTGTAAGAAAATGGAACTGACATGCAAATGCTTTGCATCCAAAAGGACTTCATCCGTTACTTCAAGATGACTCAAGTGATCCATTGCACCTGGATAGGTAACCATTGCTCTATCCATACCATAGTTTAATACAATCGTGCTACCGGTGGCGTATTCCTTGGAATGAATAATATATCTGGTGGCTACTTTCTTTCTTTCTAAAGAGTCAACCACAAGTAAACCAAAGTTGTCAGTCCCAATTTTGCCCAGAAAAGCAACCTTAGCGCCCATGGAGGATAGATTACTAGCAAATATGGCAGAGCTGCTTCCAAGAGTAACCGTCATGTTCTCTGCTAGAATTTCTTTACCTACTTCGGGAAAACCGTCAATTTTATCAAGGATAATATCAACATTAAGTTCTCCTACCACAAGAACATCTACCATTGCTAATTCTTTTATTTTTCGTAAATATTGACACCTTCAACGACACGTGAAATCGCACCGTTCCTAGATGGACTATCCGGAGAAAGTCCGAGATTTATAGACTTGAAGAAAGCAATGATTTGAGCAGGAACAATACTAGCCACAGCCTGATAGGCCTCATCAATTTCATTAGAAGGTAAGCCAAGGGTGGCATTCCAATCTAGTTCTGCCTGCAAGCCTTTCGGAGTTCCAATTCCCATTTGAACAATCGGATTGCTGACACTTTTAACGGATTTAGCCAAATCGGTTTCATACTTTAGGACGTATGCGTCATTTGAGAAATGATAACACATCAATGTTGTCTTGTTGATAACAGCTTTTGGACCATGTCTCAAGCCAAGGAAAGAATCATATTTCCCTACAACCATCCCATCTGTTAATTCTTGCATTTTGAGTTGGGCTTCTTTCGCAATACCGTATAGCGGACCAGATCCCAAGAAAACAGCACGGTCAAAGTCTTTGGAGGCAACCTCTTTCAAGCTCTCAATGTCATTTTTGAAGATCTTCTCAACACTCTCAGCTATTTTCACCACTTTGTTGCGCTGAGCTTCGATATTGTCAATGTCAGCAACCAGCAGACCTGCGAGTAGCATACCCGAAAAACTGCTTGTCATAGCCAGACTCTTGTCGTTGGCTCTTTCCGGAAGACAGAGAATGTATTTTCCGTTTTTGACCTTCATTTTAGCTAAGTGTCCATCAGGATTGCAAGTGATAATCAAGTGATGGCAATTCTCTGAAAAATGGTCAGCCATCTTTACTGCTGCCTTACTCTCGGGACTATTCCCTGATCTTGCAAAGGAGACTAAGAGGATTCTTTTCTGCTTTGTAAGGTAATCTACTGGGTGAGTTACGAGATGTGTAGTAGGAATGGTCTTGGTATGCTTATTAAAGGAGTTTTGAAATCGACCTTCAGCCGCCATACCCACATAAGCACTTGTTCCAGCACCCGTTAGGATAATAGAATCTACATCGTCATAAACGTCACGTAAAAAATTTTGTATTTCGGATTTTTGACTGCAAATACTTTCAAAAATTTCCAACCATAAATCTGGCTGTTGAACGATTTCGCGTCCTGTATGAATACCCCCAAGACGGGTGATTTCTGCTTGGTCGTAACTAAGTATATCCATCATAAAGCATCTATGTATTCTGTGTTAAACAAATGTAATAAAATTACTAAACCTTTCGTAAACTTATTTTTAGTTTTTTAATACTTATAAAACATTGCATTAAGGTTTTGAAAATAAGTTGTTTGCAGGTTATTGAGTAGATAGAATATATTTGTTAAATGAGTAAGAATCGAGAAAGCACCTTAGCTAGAAGAAATAAGATTGTCGACAAGTTGTCCTTAGAAGGAGAGGTATTCGTAGACCAGCTGAGTCAGCAATTTTTAGTGAGCGAGGTGACTATAAGAAATGACCTTGATCAATTGGAGAAAAAGCGAATGCTTGTCCGCGCTCGCGGTGGTGCTATGAAGATCGAAGGACGTATGGGAGTCGATTATGGAATCTCAGAAAAAGATAGAATTCATATTAACGAAAAGAGAGCAATTGGCAAGTATGCAGCATCTTTGGTTGAAGATGGAGAGATCATTATAATAGATTCGGGAACAACTACCGTTGAATTGGCTAAGAATCTTGATCACTTAGATAATCTGACGATTATTACCAATGCGCTGAACATTACACTTGGTTTGGCACACAAGCAAAATATCAACTTAATCGTTCCTGGTGGGTTTATGAGGAAGAATTCACAGTCTTTGGTTGGGCCGATGGCTGAAAAGAGCCTCGCTAGTTTCAATGTAGATAAACTATTTCTTGGGGTAGATGGTATAGATGTAAATCACGGACTTTATACTCCGAACTTGGAAGAGGCGCATCTCAATGAGTTAATGATCAAGGTGTCCAAAGAGGTGATTGTCCTTACTGATTCTTCGAAATTTGAAAAACGTAGCTTTGCTCATATCTGTGGAATGCAAAATGTTCACCATATCGTTACCGATAGTAGAATTAAAAAGGAAGATTATGATCGATTAACTGAGCTAGGAATCCAAGTTTCTATTGTGTCAGTTTAATTCTTCATAAACTTCCCACTCCATTTTTTTCCTTCCTTTAAGCCTTCGAATAGATACACACCAGAGCGAAGTGCTGTGATATCAATCACATTAGATTCGGGCTGAGTTATTTTTAATATTGACTTCCCTACTAAATCGAAAACCTCGATTTCATCGAATCTTTCGTTTACATTAATCCAGCTTTCGCTTGGGTTTGGAAAGATCTGAATTGGTAATCTATTAGTTGAATTTAATACCAATTGAAAACCGGCGACAGAAGAAATTGGAGCGGTATATTGAGAGAAACCTAAAACATTGTAGGTTCTAATACGGTAAAAATACTTTTGATCAATCGTTAAACCGCGATCTATAAGATTGGTCGAAGTATAGTCGACATCATTAATCTTAACAAAAGTAATAGCATCAATTGATCGCTCAATTTCATACCCATCACAAAACTGGCATGCATCCCAAATCAACTCAATACTTGTCTTATCATTAATCGGATTGTTGGTGTAGATAGTATCAGGAAGGTCCGGTTGTGGTTGCATGAAAAAACGTTCTGCGCTTTGATTTTCATCAATACCGAGTTTCTCAACATCATTGAGCAAAGCATACATACCAATGATTGAATTTTTCCCTAGATTCTCAAAAGTTGATAGATCGAAAGTGAATTCCGATATTGATTCTGTTTGATTAATATCTGAAACATCGATTTTTTTCATTTTTTCTTGACCATTCAGAAGAAAGACTTCTTGATTTTGCACAAGATAGTCCATACCTTTTTTTTCATCCGTTGAGTCCCATCCGGTCTCCAAATCATTGTCCGTATTCAAATAAATTTCATAGTTAGAAACTGATCCATAAATTATAAAATTCGCTTTTGATATATCAAAAAACGTTCTAATCACAAACGTCTCATGGTTCTCGTTTGCTGCCGAGATGAGTGAGGTGACATTCTTCCAGTCCATATCATTGCCATCGGTATCTATTTGTATTTGATCATTGGTATCATTACTAAGGGAGACAATATTCGAATATTGTGATTCTGAGGTACTGTTTTGAAGCATAAAACGGTAGGAGTAGCTTGCCCCCGCTATATTTTCTTGGTCCTTGAAGAACTTGGTGCTTCCGTCCAAAACTGTAATTATCTCAAATGCTGAATTATTGATCGAGCGCTCTACAACTCTAGTGAAACCTTCTGTAGGCCCCCAGAATAATACTCTTTCAGAACTGGAAGCACCAGCAAACAAATGAGTAGGGAGCTCTTGAGTTTGACGAACTCCAGTGAGCTTGAAAAAGTCATCACCCATATAGGTCTCGGAAGATGCTCCATTGTCGACACTAAGAGTCACATTTAGATCATTGTATCCTAATTCAGAATTCCAAATATTATCATTAGCCATTTGAATAGAGAAAGAAGGATTATCTGAAAGGGTAGGATATGGATCCCCTAACTTGAGATAGACTTGGTAATCGCCTTCAGCAATATCCGCAGGTAATCCAGCTGTAAACTGAATGGAAAAATCAGAACCAATAGGCCAGAAGCGTGGGTCTTCATTGAGTTGGTGGGCGTATTCTTCGTTAGTAACCTTGTTTTTGAGAATTACTTCGACATCTCTAGGATTGTATGGTGAAGCATACCCCTTGTTGGTCAGATTAAGATTGAAAGTAAATGAGCTATTTGGTTTGGAACTGTTCGTAATACTGGCTGAGTTCATCACATAGCGATATCCGAGTCTCAGTTCTACCTCATCAAAACAGCCTTGGTTCCGCCATACGTCTAATACATCTCTATTATAAGCGATATTCAAGTATGACCAATGAAAGCGTTCGAGTTCCGACATGCTATTATCACAGTCCGAGTAAGGTGGAGCTACGGCGCAGGTTTCTCCACCCATAGGCAAGTATGTTGTTTCTGCTTCTAGGTAGGGTTTTTCTAAATCTTGATCTCGATATGTCCCAAAGTCACTTGATGATGCAACAAAGCAGTCATTGTGATGCCCTAGTCTGGCTCTATTGGTTCCAGAGTGGCCTTCTTGGGTATTGATAGGTTCTTGTGTGTCAAAGATTCTCATTTTGTAACCAGGAGTACGTATCTGAACCATGCGATCCTTAGGTAGTGCTTGTAATAGTTCGTCTATTACTTGAGCACGATCGGCATAGTTTTGTGGGCTGATATCGCTGGGTCCGTTTCCTGCAAACCCTTCTGTGTAGTACCATTCCCCCCAAGTCCCCACAAAGCCTGCCTGCATGACGGCTATTACATCCGCATTTTGTCTAAGTACATCTTTGAGTTGCTGGATATGCATAAAAACAACTGAAGGCTGAGCGTCGTTATAGGGCGTGCCAGTGCCTTGGGAGTAGGCAAACCGCACGATGACTTTGATACCAGCTTGACGAGCTGCGGCAAAGTCGATTTGCATGTTGTTTAAATAGTCTTCTGTAATTGGTCTATCACGAAAGGCTTCAAGATAGAAAACTCTTAGAATTTGGGTAATGGATTGATTGACTCTATAACCGGCGAGTGTTTCCGCATTAAGATTACCATAACTCTCTGTATGAACCTCAGTATGTTGGTAAAAACCTCTTTCAGGATTAGCAATATTACTTTCGCTTTCTGTGTATTGAACTTCGGATACATTGGATTGTCCAAAAACTATGAGCTGAGAGAGGAAAAAAACAAGGCTTAATATGGATTTCATATCGATTAGAGAAAAAAAAGGGCCTGATAAATCAGGCCCTTTAAAGGTTAAACAAACAAATATTTATTTGAAGGTGTAGTAGTATAAAGTACCCTCAGCATTATCATTCTCGTTATATCTACCAGGAATAGCAGCTACAGGTCCCCAAGTATCCAAAGAGATATCCAAGAAGCCAATACCGATTGCATCAGTTGCCACAGGAGCACCGAACGCTGTTAAGTCCATTGCAAACTCAAAGGCCAAACCGCCAGAAACAGATGATAGCGCAGAAGCCTCAATAAAATCAGAAATAACATCTAGAACAGGATCACCTCCCCAGTTCCAGTTTCCAGGACTGCTTCCATCACATGGAGAGCAAGGGTAAAGAGAAGCATATTGTGCATCAGCCACATCCGAAGCAGGTAAAGCTCCTTCAACTAAAAAATCTTCACCTGCATTGAAATAAATCCAATCAATAAACGCTCCCGTGGAACGATCATTGTCAATATTAATTGGCATCTGCATTAATGGAGTTAGCTCAGACGTTCCTTCCACATATACGAATAGCTTGGTATTACCAAGATTTTCGATCTTTATAGTGGTTAGTGTTGTACCGTCAGCATAAGTCACTGGTATAGCAGCAATATCAGCCCATTCGCTGAAATCTCCATCAATAGCGATGTTTATGATTTCAGCTACAGCTTGCGTATCATCCATACCAGATGCATTGGTTACAGTCAATTTAATAACATAGCTACCGTTTGCATCATATGTATGTGATGGTGCCATTTCTGTTGATGTCATTCCATCACCAAAATCCCAAGCATAAGTTTCACCATCAGTGGATGTGTTGGTTGTGGTAATTGTTTTACCATCTATCGCAATGGTAAAAGCTGCACTTGGTACCGGGATCGATTCTTCATCTTCTCCACATGATGCCATAAACAGCATAGCCATCACTGCGAGAGATCCTAATAAGTAATTCTTCATCTTCATTTTCATAGTTTTTTTTGTTAATCGTACATTTAATAATAGAAAGTTAAAATAAAATTAAATAAATAAAACGAAAATATTAATCTTTCGAAAACTTTTTATTCAATCTGATAGTAAGAAAATAGCAAAAGTGGCAAGGATTAAACCTATCCCTAGTACAGCGCTCGGGAATATGCCATATATGACAAGTGATAACACTATAGTAATAACGGGTGACAGTCCAGTGAGCGGTACCACTATTATAGCCTTACCATATCTTAAAGCATAGACTAAAGTCAGGGCACCTACGGAATTTAATATATGAATCAAAAATGCTAGGTAAGGCCCTTTGAAATCTAAATTGATTTCTTGGTTAAAATCCGTCATCATCCACGCTACCGGGGTTAAGGCAATTGCCGTAACCATCATATAAAAGAAAATGCTTTCTGCTTTCATGGTTTCGTTTGAAAACTTCATGAAATAAGCTTGTAAACCCCACGCGATAAAAACAAGAATAGCTAACGCTAACCATAAGTACCCTGTAACGATATTGTCTCCTTTTTCCTGATAAGACAAAAGTCCGATAGCTATTAGGGCGACTAAAATTCCTATTTTTTGTTTGTTGTTGGCTTTTTCCTTTAGGAGAATTAAAGACAGCAAGATGGTTAGCACAGGGTAGAGCGATATGACGGGGAAAATGATATACGCGGGACCGTCTTCTAAGGCTTTAAACAAGAGGAGTTGTCCACCAGCTCCAAAAAGACCAATTAGACTTCCGAAAAATACTGATCTTATGTCGGTCTCAAGTTTCCAATTGATTAGCTTCAGCGCAACTAAGGCACAAGGAATCATCGTACTAGCCCAAACAATATACCCTAAGGTCGCGGGGAATCCAGCCTTTTCAGGAATTTCAATTACTGCCCCCCAAATCCCCCAGAAT
>CAYGPP010000154.1:0-8574 GCA_964351885.1 uncultured Marinoscillum sp. | reverse complement strand
GCTGCATCAGCTACCTGAACGGTCAACATAAACGTAGGAGTCGTTTCGAAATCCAGTTCAGCAACATTCGCTACCGTTAAAACGCCTGTAGTCCCATCAATAGCAAAAGCATTGTTAGTATTACCAGCTGTGATGCTATAAGTCAACACATCACCATCTGGGTCAAATGACTCCACTGTACCTATAGATGTTCCAATAGGGCTATTTTCATCCAGACTGAAAGTCTGTGCATTGATCTGTGGCGCTTGGTTGACGGCCTCATCTACATCCGTAAGATTGACCGTGATGGTAGCTGAAACATTTGCAGCTCCATCAGACACATTTACCAAAAGGGTAAAGACTGGGTTCGTTTCAAAATCAATAGCAGCAACGCTATTCACACTCAGCTTACCCGTATTATCTATGGAAAACGCATTATCCGTATTCCCAGAAGTAATGGTAAAGGTTAAATCAGGATCATCAACATCCTCTGCCACGATGACACCTGCTTCCGTTCCTGCTCCAGAATTTTCAACTAAAGAGAAGCTCTGATCCGCCATTATAGGAAGATCATTGACGCTATTTACTGAAACACTCAATAACTGACTAAAAGTATTGAGTTCAGCTTGCCCATCATCAGCCGTAATCGTAATATTTTCTGAACCAAAAGCATTTTCAATTGACGTTATAGTCAATGTCAAATTGGTTTCATCAAAAACTATGTTGGCAAAATCAAAGGTGTCTGGATTAATAGAATAAGTCACCGTTTGGCCCACTTCATCTGCGGGTACTGCATTGGCCGTAAATTGAACTACAATAGGGTCAACAAAATCTTCGTCAACCGAAACAGTATTTTGAGACTGTGTAAATGAAGGTGCGTCATTAATGGCGGTCACGTCAAAAGTAAAGGTGGCCGAGTAATTACTTGGAGTGTTGGCATTGTCTACCACCAAAAATTCAAATGAATCATAATTTTGACCACTTTCATTTTGTGCAGGCTGATAAAATACGTTTGCCAAACTGCTAATCGCCAGCTGTTGGTTTACAGTAACCGGACTTGAAAAGTATGTGAGATTCCCATTTGCAGGAAGTGAAATAAATCTAACACTTTGAAACGTTTTGTTTTCATCTGGATGATCAAAAGGAAAACTGGCCCCAGAGAATAGATATTGTGCATCTTCATCAATCATCAATGTAGTATCACTCGTGAGTGGACTAAAGGTCGCTTTTAGACTACCGTTTGCAGATACGACTATTGGACTCCCCTCATTCAACTGAATGTCATTCATCGTGATAGATGTGGTGGCACCATCAGCCAATTTGTTCAGTAAAAATTTCAGGTATATAAAATCGCCAGGTCCATTTACACTATTAGTACCCCCACCTACAACCCGGTGTTTTACTCCAGTCAATGCATTTTCTACTATCGTAAAATCCTCTACAAGAGCGCCCATTTTCTCTACTCCCATGAATTCCACTTTACTAGTATCATAGGTGAAATCAAATGAAAACGCGCTAAAGCCTCTACCCGCCGGCAATGCAGTAAGCTCTACTGGAAGCAAGTACTCGGATCCTGGAGATGCGCTATGATCAGCAATATCTAGCCTGCCATCAAAAAGGATTAATTGCTTATCCTGAGTTGAACCTAATGAATCTGTAATCGTGACGGTTAAAGAACCCCCGGTAAGCACAGACAGCAACCCCAATGAGTCTATGGTACCAATAGAATTATCTGAGACAGTCCAAGCATAAGGAAGCACTCCTCCAGACCCTGTAAATTGGATTTGGTCTCCAGGGATAAAACTTCCGCCTGGCGAAGTAAGGCTTGGTGCTACCAAATTGATGAATTTAACTGACCCAGTCTGTCCACGGTTTCCTTGCAAATCATCATTGAAAAGCATTTTATTATCAGTGATAGAAATACTTTCTGAGGTACCCGTAGGAGTATCGCTCGTCGAAAAAAGCATCCCAACAAGTGTATCCCCTTCTCCCAATGCTACCGTACCAGCAAAAGCCACTTTGTAGGTGTAGTCATTGATGTTGCTGATCTCAATCGAGTACCCTTCCAATAGCGTCCCAGATTGTGCAAAACTTTTGAAATCAATGTTATCATTATTCCCATGTGTAAACTCGAAGGAACCTGAAATGACATCCAAATCTGATAAACCTGAAGTGGTCACGTAAACCATTGCATCATCTCCTGGAAAAACAAGTTCCTCTTGAGCCACAAAACCCAGTTTAAATGGACGAACTTCTACTGTAGTAGATCCAGTCAGACCATTCACATCCTCGACATTGACTTCTGCAAATCCATATCTGTCTGCCAAGAAGTATTGATCCGAAACGATAGAACCAAAAGTGGGATCATCCAAAGTATAGGTGTAAGGTGCGGTACCACCACTTGCATTTATGCGAGTGGAATCACCTACGGAAATCCGATTAGGACTTGAACTAGTACTCAGTTGAAGAATAGGATTAATCTTAATCTGACCGTAATCCATCGTGAAATCATAGCCACCCTCATTGAAGTAGTTATTTGCACTCGTAACTAACGTGAATGTCGGACTACTTTGACTCGTGACATCTCCCAGTAAGAAATCAACATATAGGAGCAATCCAGAATCTAGTGCTATTGGACTCGTACCGGCCGCAGTAACACTAAATTGATTGTTATCCTTAATCGTAGTGCTAGTTGACCAAGATTCAATCAATCCTCCCGCAAAGTCAAAGCTCTGTGGAATGAGTTCTGTACCATAACTAAACGTAAGATTCAGTGCGATGATATTCTCCCCCACCATATTACTGGTATAGACGGTATCCAGCAATATGGGTACGCGTACGACATCACCTTCCGTACCAACAGAGTCTCTATTGGAAGCGAAATTGACCTGTATGTTCTGTGCGAACATAGGCGTGCTCAGCAGCCAAATAATGGCGACTGACACCCACTTTATATGTTTGTTTGATAGCATCATCATTAGTCCGTTTATATCTTATTGACCAATGATTAACTGCTGCATATATTCCCCAGACTCGCCAAGGATTCTAATTACATAAATACCCGGTTTCAATTGCAAGTCAGAAACTTCTATCCTATCTGCCTTTAATTTTTCCTTAACACTAAATACTTTTTTACCTGTAGTATCAATGATTCTTACCTCTACTTGCTCACCCGCAAACTCAGGTAACGCAAGCATAATTCGATCTACCGCTGGATTAGGATATATGTTCATTTGAGTTCCAAGGCCAGCAGTACTAAGTACCGCGCCAGAGAAGAAAACTTTCCCAGTTTTGGCCAAAGCCAAAACATCTGTCTCGTTTCCAAAGAGCTTACTTGGGACTAGTTCAACCGATGAGAAATTCACTTTTTCCTTGTTGACTTTCAATCTGAGTGTACCCAAATCAAAATCCTCTTGCAAGCCATCGATCAACCCAAAAGCAAGATTCAATTCATTGGCTTCTTCATTCAAATGAAGCGTAGGACTAAAACTCAAACTTTCATCAAACTCAAAATCCAAGAATTCTAAATCTTCTCCTAAAGGCAATTTCATGGACAAAGCATGCAGTGCCTTGATATTTGATAATGAAAGTGGAATGCTGACTTCCTCAAATTCTGTAGATATCTCAGCACTTCCAATGCTTAATACCGCCTCTGAATAAGTGCTGGCAAACCGCTCAGTAGTTCGCTTATTCTCAGCCTCTGCTGGGAAAGATCGAATCTGGCCTGCCGCAAATTGTAAGATATATGAAGCATCCATTGCAGAGATGCTGCCATCTCCAGATACATCTCCCGCACGATCTTGGCGAGCTTCAAAGGTGATAATCGCCGCTACGTTTTGTAGCGTGAGCGCAGCATCATAAGCCGAAACTGTACCGTTTAAGCTCACATCACCAGTGATCGGATTGAGTGAATTGTCAGTGGCCCAAGGATCAAAAGTGACATCACCAACAATCCTCTGACCTTTCCCATCAATATTGAGGGTGGCATGGTAAGGGCCCGAATTATCTCCCCACCAGCAATTAGCAGCAGAGACTTGGAAACTACCTATGTTATTCATTGCTCCATACGCAGTACTTGTGCCATTATCCAAGAAATCACAGGCTGTAATCGATGGATTGGATGCTCCATTCATATTTAAACCGTATTGTTTATTATCAATAAACAATACATTTTCAATCGTAGGACTCGCGCTATTTAATATGACTCCACTACCTCCTGATTTTCTTATTATCACATTTTTCAAGATTGATTCGCTATCTGACGATTCATTTTCAAAAGTGATTCCTTGCCAATCGCGAAGAGTAGGCCTATTGTCATCGAAAATTCTCCCACCGTAAAAATCATCTCTTAAATCAGTGAAAATAATAGTACTATCTGAATTAGGTCCACCTACTGCATAAAGAGCCCCCTTTACATTTATATAGCCTAGAGTTGATAAAGAGGCTACCGAGGAGTAAGGGTCATACGCGAATTTTAGCACTAACCCCGGATTTATGGAAAGCTTAACTCCCGTACCAACCACAAAATGTCCAAATATATAAGGAATATTATCGTTCCCAGCAAAGGCCCTGCGAACGAGTGTGGTGTCCTGGGTTAACGTTTCAGTTCTTATTTTAATCCCCTTCCAAGTACTTCCTTCAAGAGTATTACCAGACATGCTCATTGGCCATGATACGATAGAGGTTGAAATAGGAACTCTATAAAGGTCAATAAACCTGTTATTTGTAATAATAGGCTCTGACAACCCTGTTGAAGTGATCCCTTCATCACAAAACTCGAAAATACTATTTTGGATAGTTGGTGAAGAAGATTCCAGTAAAATCGCACCTACATTGTAAGCTGGAAATGTTGAATTATTATATCGGAAATAAGCATGATCAACTAGGCTGTTGTCATCACTAATATTTCTAAATACCAGATAATGATTCGCATACTCTCCAATGTAAGTAGGGATACCATCTGATTGGGTGTCTTTTGGGCGTCCGTGTTCATCATCAGTTATCACAGTAAATACAACTGGATTATCTACTTCTCCAGCCACGATCAATTTGCCATCTACATCTATCTGTCCACCCTTAAATACCATCCCTGCAGGTATTGTAATCTCAGTACCAGACGCCACATCAAGTTTGCCTATTATATAAGTAATGCTATCTATGCCCGCGAATGAGCGAAAAGGAATAGTTGCATTTTGCGAAAAGGTTTCATTAAAGACCCTCAAACCAAAATATCCAATATTTTCTACACTATTGCTATCAAAAGTAGGACTAGCGAACATACTCATGTTGACTGGAGAGCACGATGAACAAATATTCTCAATTCTGTTATTCGTAATTGATGCCGTAGAAGTACCAATAACACCGATAGCATTAGAAGAATTTAATTGAATCAGGGAGTTTTCTAATATCATGCTATTATCTGTAGAGCGAATGTGTGCTGCACGATCTGAAGATTCGTATTTCGGAAAGCTAGTCTGAACAGCTGATCCCCCATATCGAAACTCACAATAATTAAAGTGTGATTGTAAGGAAGAAGCATAAGTATCAATCCCACCCCAGTTACCTACTATCGGAATTGTTCCGTTACCGTCATTATTTGTATCTCCTCCACGGCTGTCATCATTTCTACTAGTAAAGATGATCGGTTCATTTACCGTACCTATAGCTTGAATAGCCCCTTCGTAAACATTGATTTGAGAACTAGGTAATTTTAAAACTACTCCAGGATTTATCGTAAGCGTGGCCCCAGAATTGATATCCAAATTACCCAATATATAAGCGATGTTATTGATTCCTGCTATATCTCTTTTACGTATTGTAGCATCTGAGGAGAGAATAGTTTCAATCAACTTCAATCCATTCGATGCATTGGCATCAAAAGTCATATTAGTGAATGTGGGATTAGCGAAAAAACTCAATGCAATTGGATCCTGTGCTGCACTTTGAATTAGTACATTATCAATTGTTGGGGTACTGTTGTTTTCAAAATACAGTCCGTAAGAACTTGCAAACTTGATATCTACGTTAGAAAGACTAGCAGCCGAATTGTTGTAGTTTATCTGTCCTTCATTATAACCACCATACCAAAATTCCGCATTTGCAATAGACGAGAAAGTATCATCGCTTGATGCCTCAAATATAATTCCACCCCATTTATAAGTATTTGGATCGGTAGCATTTCCATTACCTTGAGTATCATTTTCCGTTGGGTCTGTACTCCCACCTACATTGTCATCAGCTAAAGAGGTGAAAATAACTGGCTCATTGGTCGTTCCCGCAACTTTAAGTCCTCCATAAACTGTGATATTGTCATATTGATCAACTTTGATATTTAATCCAGCATCAATCGTTATTTCTGCACCATCTTCTATTCTTAGACCATTCAATATATATGTTACGTTGGTGAACCCCGCTATATCGCGTTTTGCCAATGAACCAGAATATGTAACATACTCGTCTAAAATAGCGATGCCCCTCCAGCCTACACTTGAGAAGACTATATCAGAAAAAGTAGGAGTTGAAGATATTGACATACGAATAGGAGCAAATTCCGTATTAACAAATTCGGACCTGGAAATGGAAGAGCTAGTGTTTCTTAATACTAATCCGTAGTTAGCATCCGTTATTTTAGAGTCTAATATGGAGACATCCGAACTATTAATTGCCACCGCAGATCCATAAGACTGAGTGCCTCCCGCTATGGGGTCAAAATCTCTGGTATTATTTCCAAATTTCACTAAAACTGAGTCCAACACAGAGTTGACACTTGTTGATCCAAATAGAATACCTCCAAAATTTCCAATCGCTGGGATATTATCGTTCCCATCGTTACGTGTGTCATTCGGATTACCATAATTATCATCATTGACAGAAGTGAAAACAACATATGAGCCTAATTCCCCTGTCGCATTTAGTGTACCATTTACAGTAATTTCTTGTCCGCTTAATGCTTTGATGACCACTCCTGCCTCAATGGTTAATGTTAAATTTTCAGGTACATTGATTGTTGTAAGTAGCACATAAGTAACATTAGGAATATCCGTAAAATTCCTTTTAACAATTGTTCCATTAGCTGTCATTTCTCCCCCTAAGAGTCCGATAGCATCATAAGTATTATCCGAAGTAGAAAAACTGTTATTGGAAAAAATAGGATTCGCCTCAAAGGACATAGCTATCGGGGTAATCTCACTACTCCCAATCGTATTGTTAGTAAAAGTAGGTGATGAAACACCATTAAACATTGCCCCATAATAAGCATTGGAGATTGAAGAATTTGTAACAGTAGGAGAAGCATCATAGGTAGTGATTGCACCATATGCACGAGTCCAACTAAGAGTCAAACCATCTAACAATGAAGTATCATCTGCTTCTTCCCTAAAAATAATCCCGTACCACTGCCCATTACTAGGTGAAGTGTTGCTACCGTCACCATTAGAATCACCAACTGTATTATCGTCATACCATGAAGTGAAAGTGATTGTTTCTAATGGAGCAGCATCAGCCGTAATTTTTCCTTTTACATCTAAACTAGTATTAGGTGGCATTTTAATAATGACACCAGATTCAATTGTTAACTCTGCACCATTGTTAACTGTCTTAGTGCCATTTAAATAAAACACCTTACCAGGGTTAGCCAAAGTTATGTCTCTATCAATATTAACATTGCTAAAGAGAATCACATCATAGTCGTTGTTGGTAAACGAGTTGCTCCCAGCGTAAGTCACATTAGCTGACCCCACATAAGACACTGGATATCCACTGTTATTAATTGTTATATTCGTCAGAGACACATCTGCATTTCCAATACCAATACCTGCCGTAGATCCATCGGATATCGTAGTGCTGCTAATGGTATTTAATCCCTTTGCTGTATCACCCGTTTGATCTGTATCATCAATGTAGATACCATAACTCCCTACAGCTGACATGGTCGAATTGGACAATGTCAAATTGGCCCTGTTGGTATAGACACCATAAGTCCCAGCTCCTGAAACAGTTATATTATTTGCAGTGATGGCATTCCTAACATTTGCAACGGAATGTGTTGCATAAACACCATAGTTCTGGCTGGTGGTAAAACTTGAGCCACTTAGATCAATGACCGATCTATTAATACTAATACCCGTCTTGGCGTATAGTACCTGACAATTGGTGAAGGTGTGCGTATTGTCACCATTAACAACTACACCATTCCATTTACCCGCAGTAGGTGAAGCGTTAGCAGAGGTGAATGTGACCCCATTGGCAACTAAGGTACCATTTACCGTGAGCGTCAGGTTGTCATTGAAATTAAGCACTGCTCCAGATTCAATAGTCAAAGTCACGCCAGCATTTACCGTGAGAGAACTGGTTACTGTATATGGACTGTTAGCGGCTGTATATGTAGTGTTCGTACTGATTATCCCAAAAACATCAGTCGCAAATGAATTAAGAGATGAAATAAGGAGTAGAATGAGTAGTAAATGCTTCATAAGGTTGTATTTTTTTTAAAACAAAAAGAAACGGAAAATTATACTTTATATAAGAAAAATTTAAAACCTAAAAAGCAATATATGCAGAAAAAGTACAACAAAAATTGAACAACACTAAATAAAG
>CAYGPP010000153.1:0-9135 GCA_964351885.1 uncultured Marinoscillum sp. | reverse complement strand
AACCCCAAAGCCGGCAACAAGCATATGAGAATATAAATTTTGATCACAAACAACACGTAAGCGGCGACAAAGACTAAGACGATATTAGGAATCAATTTCACTCCCCCTTTACCAATTTGTACAATACCAAAAAACAACCAACCGACTGCAGCGAGGGTAATCGTATCTTTCAGCAGTCCTGATCCCCAAAAAAACAATGAAGGAAAGAATAGAATAGCCCAAGCCAATTGTTGGGTATATCGAGGATAGTAGTCTACAAATACCAAGTAAATCATCCAGATCCCAGTGAAACTCAAGGCTGCAAAGAGAAGCGCCGTTGCTAAATAAGTATGGAAAGTGAAAAGATCAAAAAAAGCTGCTGTGCGCACCACGGCATATGAAGCACTGTCTCCATAAGTATAAATTCGCTGAGCAAATTCAAAATTCTCTGGAGTAATTTCCATTTTCCCGAAGATCATGGACAAGCCAACCACAGGATCATGCATAAACGCTTCATGGACATACTTACTTCCCAGATGGAAATAGGTAAAAGTATCTCCCCCACCATAGTAGAACTGGTAAATCATTCCCACAGCAATGGCTCCAAAAAATTTGAGCAACAAAGCAGGAAAATAATAGCGCCGATTAGCCTGGTTGGTGACATATGGTCTGACCACATATGCCAGCAATAACAGCATCAGCAGATAGATAGGGGTAACAAATAAATCCTGTAAGGTCACCGATGATTAACTTTAATGCGTGAAAGTCATATTCTCAGACATTTGCATTCAGATTTGAACATTTATTCAAAGCTATAAAAAATGAAGCGATCAACCGTCATACTGAGCGCTTCGAAGTATTGCAAACCACCACCCAACCCAATACCTAACACCCAAGAGCCTAATAACCCAACACCTAACACCCAGAGCCAAATAAACCAAGAACCCAACTTTCTCAAGCACTGTCAGATTGAGCCCGTCGAAATCCCCATCTTTTAATAAGACACCCAAGAACCCCAGCATGATTTGCAGTTCAACTTGACCAATTAGAAGTAGATGAAATTTAATCGTCATCAATAAATTAAATACTGTGAGGCCACCGATGCTTAACTTTGACTCAATGAAAGTTTTATTCCTTGCTCCTTATCCATTGAAGTCTGCTCCTTCGCAGCGCTTTCGCTTCGAGCTATTCTTCCAATCCATGGAAAATGAAGGGATCGGTTGGGATTTTCAATCCTTTCTCTCTGATAAAGGATGGCATGTCATTTATTCCCCAGGTAATTCAGTTTCCAAAATTCATCAAACAGTCTTAGGGTTTGTAAGAAGATTCTTAGTTCTTTTTCGATTGAGCTCTATTGACATAGTTTTTATTCATCGTGAACTCACCCCCTTCGGGCCTCCAATTTTTGAATGGATTATCACCAAAGTGCTGGGCAAAAAAATCATCTATGATTTCGACGATGCGATCTGGCTGACAGACTTAACCAATGAATCCGCGACTTGGCGAATACTCAAATGGAGGTCAAAAGTTAGTTCGATCTGCGGTTGGAGTTGGAAAGTCTCTGCTGGCAATGAATACCTTAGAAACTATGCTGCCCAATTCTGTAGCCAAACCTATCTGATACCAACCGTAGTAGATACGGCAGTGCATACTCCGATTATATCCTCGCTCGTACAAACAAAGCATGACATAACCCCACAACTCCCAACGATCGGTTGGACAGGGTCTCATTCTACGCTGCCCTATTTAGATGAATTGATTCCAGTCTTACAGGAATTGGAAAATGAATTTGAATTCAATTTTATGGTGATCGCCAATAAGAATCCGAGTATCCCATTGCGAAATTTTGAGTTTATCCAATGGTCACAAGAGCGCGAAGCGGAAGATCTTTCAAAAATTGATATTGGCGTAATGCCTCTAAAAGATGATGAATGGGCAAAAGGAAAATGCGGTTTCAAACTAATCCAATACATGTCCATGGAAGTCCCACCAGTTGCTTCCCCGGTTGGCGTGAATAGTCAAATTGTGAGACATGGTGAAAATGGATATTTAGCTGCCAGCCCTAATGAATGGAAGGAGGTTCTAACTACGCTTTTGAAAGATAATGAAACGAGGCGTTCTATGGGTAAATCGGGAAGAGCCCTTATTGAAAATAGCTACTCTGTTTCAAGTCTGGAATCAACTTTTCTATCCCTGTTCGATGTGGTTGCAGAAAGCACATCAGCTGAAGAATAGCTTGTCAATTCGGTTGGTAAGCAGCCGTATTGATCCAAACTTTGGTCAGTATCGAGGCTTTCAGGAAGGATCAAGATATAATCTTTGTTTACGACACTTCTTTGAAGCTCAGCGGCTGTAGCCAGTTTTTCATGAGTCTTCTCAAAATCGCATTGCCCTCCAAAGGAGATTAGGACATTAGGAAAATTCTCTCGAATCAACTCATGAACCCGAATAGAAGAGAGTATTGGAAGCATAATCACCCCACCGAAATTCCCTGCTAGTTGTTTACAGATTAAGTCATAGGCTGTTTCCACCGAATCTTGAAATCGAGTCAGTTCCTCAGAATAAATAGTCAACTCGCTTAGTGCACCTATTTTATTCACCTTATCTACGATTGATCCTGGGGAGCCAATCAGGTTTCCAAACCTTAAAACAGTCGACTGAAGCTCCTTATCATTGGCATTCAACACCAGTTTCTCTCCAGCCTGTTTGGAATTTCCATAAACCGAAACTGGCTCTACAGCCTTGTCTGTTGAAATAAATAGGAGCTTGGACACATCATTCTGCTTACAGGCAGCAATCACATTCTCTGTTCCGGCCACATTGGTTTTGAAGCACTCTTCAGGATTCTTCTCACAGACACCCACTTGCTTCAAAGCCGCAGCATGAATTACTATATCTACTTGTTTGGAAGCGGAGATAAGCCGTTCACGGTCTCGAACATCACCTATCACAAATTTCACCAATTGGGCAGACGCCTGAAGCTGTAAATTCAGATCAAAATGCTTCAATTCATCTCGGGAATAGACGATTACGTTAGCGCCATGTGCCACCAGTTGCTTGGTCACATAACTACCCAAGTAACCAGCTCCACCAGTAATTAATATTCGTTTCCCTTTTAATTGGCCTAATTGGTTCGTTGAATTCATCTAAAGTTCTCTGAGTCTTGCCTTAGCTTCCTTATTGGCGGAGTGTTTTCTGTCAGTAATCTTTCGGACTTGTTTGTAGTAATCTATCGCCGTATCAACATCTTCTTCTCGCTCTGCTATCCTTCCCAGATGCAGTACTGCGTAAATATAGTATCCCATGTCAGTAGCTTCTGCTGCTTCACCATATTCCATTGCCCATTTAAAGTATTTCTTGGCATCATCATAATCCCGCCGCATTTCACTCATATGACCTAAGAAAAAAGCAGCGTAGCGTCCAGAGTTATATTCGTAACCTGCCATGGTACTGTCTATTCGATTGAGAATAGATTTTGATTCCTTGGTTGCCAGATCGTAGTTTCCAGATTGATATAAGAGTCTTGTATAGAATCTATGGAAATAGGCATTGTTTGGGAAGGTCTTATGTAAATAACCGGATAGCTGCAATGAACCCTCCAAATCATTTTCTTCATAATAAGAAATCCGCATCAGATAGTACTGCGCTTCTGTGCGAGTATAGAATGCATTCCTAGAAACTATCTTAAGCTGCTCAATACCTTTCTCCTTATCACCATCGGGGAAGATGGCCATAATAGGCTTGAGGAAAGGGTAATTCTCGGGCACCCAATCTGCATAATAGTTGAAAAGTGCATCCCCAAAAAGCAATTCCGGGCTTAGATCACCATGACCCTTGCACTCCTCTAGATAATTCAGCGCATTTTTCCCTGCTGCTGCAGCGCGTGTCCAATTTCTTCTCTCCGAATGGAGCCTACCCTCAAAAGCATAAGTAGCAGCGAGCATGAATGCGCCTTCAATCTTATCATAATCGTCATAGAGCCGCTCCGCCAAAACCCGAGAGCTATCCATGTAAGCATAGAAGGTTTCATCGTATTCCTCATTATTAAAATTTGGTAGGATTCTCCACCAATAATTCAACCCCATCAAAAAGTAAGGAAGCGGATGCCATCCATATTCATTCCGCAGATAACGAAAATGTGACATTGACCTGTCAAATTCGAAATTATACATAGCATTGATCGCCTCTGTTGCCTCCATTTGGATGAATGGATTGGATAACAAACTATAACTACTATCCAAAGCAACTGGCGACTCCTGCGCAAACACCTTTGTGAAGCAGATCAATAGGAAAAAAATGATGAAGTAATTGCGCATGAGGTTATTGGTTTATTTACTCCTTTGGACAACTATTGTTCCAAATTCCCAACTTGTTCCCAATATTCATACGAAATTAGTCCCAATGAATTGGTTTACGAGTTTTCGAGAGCGTTTTCTACAAGATTGGTATAGCACCAACGGCGCTGCATTTTTTATCGTCTTATGTCTTTTGTATTTCGCCACATTCATGGTAAAAAAGTTATTTATTCTAGAGGGAATAGCAGCTTTCGAAATATTGGAAGATCGGGGTGAAATGTGGGTCATGAACCTCTTCTTCGGCCTTCAAAATTTCGGTATCCCTTTCTTTCTAGCTTGGAAGTTTACAGTCATCTCGTTTATGCTCTGGGTAGGCTGTTTCTTATTTGGATATCGGGTGACTTATGCAGAGTTGTGGAAAATGGTCATGATCATGGAACTGGTTTTTATCCTCCCAGAACTACTGAAAGTTGTTTGGTTCACCGTTGGACAATCTGATCCCAATTATCATGATTATGTGGCATACTACCCTTTGAGTTTGATAAATTTCTTCAACTATGAAAAGATAGATGTGTCTTGGCACTATCCGCTCAAGAGTCTTAACCTCTTTGAAATTATCTACTGGGGGCTTTTGATCATGGGCATTTATTCGCTCAGCAACAAAAAAATTAAGTATTCCGCCTTGATCGTCGGTACCTCTTACGTTCTCATTTTCCTTTTGTGGCTTATCTACTATGTGATTGTGTATAAGTAGATCTATCACCAGTCATTCAATATCCCATTAACAAAACTAAAACCTCCTAAAACCGCTCATTTAACGTTTTTTGGATACCTAAATTAATGCAATTACGATTCTTTTGCTGATGCTTGTATTAAGTGAGCGATTAACAAATCGATTCGCCCAACATTATAGCACATTATTGCTAATTTCGCACGTTGACAAAACTAGGATCATGATAGGATATCAGAAGATTAACGTTGTAGCCGGTTGGGTTACATTTTTTATTGCATTGGTGGTTTATGTGCTGACCATCGAGCCTACTGCAAGTTTTTGGGATTGCGGCGAGTTTATAGCCTGCTCCTATAAATTAGAAGTGCCTCATCCTCCGGGAGCTCCTTTCTTTCTACTCGTTGGAAGAATCTTTTCGATGTTCGCGGGAGGAGATGTCGAAAGTGTAGCCTACTGGGTGACCATGGTGAGTGTTCTTAGTAGTGCATTTTCCATCTTATTCCTTTTTTGGTCAATCACTCACTTGGTAAAGCGCGTATTGAAAATCAATCAAGGTGAAGAGACAACTGAGCAAACGTGGCTCATTATGAGTGCTGGATTCGTTGGCGCTTTATCTTGTACTTTTTCTGATTCGTTCTGGTTTAGTGCCGTTGAGGCTGAAGTATATGGAATGTCAGCGTTCTTCACCGCTTTTGTGTTTTGGGCAATCCTGAAATGGGAAAACATAACAGAGGAATCCGACAGAAACAAGTGGCTGATCTTGATCGCCTACACGATGGGTCTTTCTATTGGAGTCCACTTATTGAATCTTGTAACCATTCCTGCACTGGGGTTAATCATCTACTTTAAGTACAATGAAAAAATCACCAAAAGAGGTATTTTCCTTACGCTAGCCGCAGCTGGTGCAGCTATACTTGTGGTCTTAATTGGGGTCATCCCAGGGCTTCCGTCAATTGCTGGAACATTAGAAATTTTCTTTGTCAATGGTCTTGGGCTTCCATTTGGATCGGGAGTGGTCTTCTTTGGGGTCGCTTTTATTGGTGCTTTGGCCTACGGAATATTCTATTCTATTCAGAAACAAAAGCTTACGCTCAATACCATTCTTTTGTGCTTCACTTTCATTCTGATTGGATACTCTTCTTATACTTTGGTGCTTATCAGAAGTACTTTCAATCCTCCTATTGACGAGAATAACCCGGAGGATGTCTTGTCGTTCGTATCCTATTTGAAGCGGGAGCAATATGGCAGTAGACCTTTATTCAAAGGACAATACTATACAGCAGAAGTGGTCGATCAAATACAAGGTAGTCCTACCTATATGCGTGGAGAAGAAAAATATGAAATCAAAGATTACAAACTTGATTACGTCTATGATCCTGCACATACAACCATATTACCTCGGATGTATAGCAATGCTCCTCAGCATGTGAGTAGATACCGCGAGATTACGGGACTACAACCAGATGAGAAACCAAGCTTTGCTGATAACATATACTTTATGTTTAGTCATCAGGTGGGCAAAATGTATTTGAGGTACTTCCTTTGGAATTTTGCGGGGCGGGCGTCTGACATACAAGACGCTTCCTGGGTTGGTCTCAATGGTGCATTTGATAACGACCTTCCTTCCTCTCTTGCCAACAATAAGGGCAGGAATATCTACTACGCCCTTCCATTGCTATTAGGACTACTGGGCGTTTTCATTCAGTATAAAAAAGACAAAAAATACTTTTCGGTAACCTTACTGCTATTCTTCTTGACAGGAGTAGCGCTGGTACTCTACCTGAATTCACCTCCCATCGAGCCAAGGGAGCGAGACTATATTTATTCAGGTTCTTATTACGTGTTTGCCATTTGGATAGGCTTTGGAGTACTGGCGCTGTATGACCTTTTGGGTGCAGTGATTAAGAATAAAAAAGCTTTGGTAGCTGTCTCTTTGATTTTGGCATTAGCTGTCCCAACAGTGATGGCCAAAGAGAACTGGGATGACCATGACAGATCTGATAGATATTTCTCTGTAGATGCAGCCAGAAACTATCTCGCCACTTGTGCACCAAATGCCATTCTCTTTACGGGAGGTGACAATGATACATTCCCATTATGGTACGTTCAAGAAGTAGAAGGCTTCAGGACTGACGTGAGGGTGGTTGTATTGAGTTATTTCAATACGGACTGGTACATCGCTCAGATGATGCGAGATGCCTACGAATCTAAGCCTCTCCCATTTAGCTTGACTTTGGATAATTATCAACAAGGCGGACTCAATGACTACTTGCCAGTCTATGAAAATGCAAGTGTGAAAGGAGCAATCAACGCAAGTCGATTCCTTGATTTGATCAAGCAAGAGCACAAAGGAATCCAGATACCACTGAGCACTGGTTCGTTCTACAACTCAGTTCCGTCCAAAAACATGTTTATGAATGTAAATAAGCAAGCGGTAATAGACTCAGGTTTGATTCCTGAAAACTTAGAAGACCGAATAGTCGACAAACTTACATGGTCTGTACAAGGTAGAGGTCTTCAGAAAAATGATTTGGCCGTTATTGATTTGATCGTGAATGCGAATTGGGAGAGACCGATCTACTTCAATACCACTTCGATGAACTCGTTGAACATAGATATAAAACCCTACATGGTGCAAGAAGGAATCGCCTATCGATTGCTTCCTATTAGGAATCCTAATGCACAAGGTAATCAGGTGAATAATGAGGTGATGTATACAAATTTGATGGAGAAATATGCTTGGAGAGAGTTAGATAATCCAGACGTCTATTACTCCGAAGATTATAGGAACTTCTGTTTGAATCATAGGTCTGCTTTTAATGTGTTAGCCGTTTCTCTTATTGAAGCCGGAGCGTATGAAAAAGCGCGAGATGTACTTATTGAGTCTCTCGATGTAATACCTAACGAATCAATACCATATGATTACTTCAATGTACAGCAAGTAGGATTGCTGCTTCAATTAGATCAGTTGATCTCTGACTCTACTGACGGAGAACCATCTGAACTCGTGGAGCGAGCCAGTAAAATTGCTGAGGTAACTTCCAAAGATGCAGTAGAAATGCTAGACTACTATATTGGAAAAGGCATCTATAACAGAAGCGAAATTCAGCAAAAGCTAATGTCTCTCAATGCTATCACCAGAGCATATAGAGCGAATCGCATGAATGAAGAAGCGGCGAAGTATGAAGAAATGTTCAATCGATATTATACTGCGTTTCAGAATCAATAAATAGATATTCTCTGATTCTATAAAACAAGACCCGTGATGCTGAGCATCACGGGTCTTGTTTTATCACAGAGTCTAGCTCGTTCACAATGAAACTGATGATTTCCACAGCTCATTCATCATAGCGAAAGGTTCTCTTGTTCTAGTTACTTTGGAAATAAGTGATTTTAGATTATCCTACTTTAAGGTTATAACCAGTCAGGGTAAGGTTAGAGTGATCCATCGTTGGTAAGAGCCAATTGGACACAAAAAAAGCTACCAATCCGTAGCTTATAAATTCATCCAACTTAAAACTCAATTACTTCTTAAGAAAGCGGTAAGCTT
The DNA here is from genome assembly GCA_964351885.1 of uncultured Marinoscillum sp. Lineage (GTDB taxonomy): Bacteria > Bacteroidota > Bacteroidia > Cytophagales > Cyclobacteriaceae > Marinoscillum. Next base: position 581 of record CAYGPP010000153.1, on the reverse strand, counting down.
TCTTAAACCGAGTTACCTCATCTTTTACAATCAAAAAATAATACCCAGTGGCATAGTCTTTCACATTTATCCTGAACCTCCCGTTACCCATTTCTTCGGGCTTGATTTTGATCTCTGTTCCAATAATACTGCGTAGTTCAAACTCGGTATTGGCTAAAGTGGAATTGTCGATATCCACAATAATATATTCAACTGCTGGATTAGGATATATCTCGATCTTATTGGTGCTAATGAGAGGCTCATGAAAGATATTCGACTCAGCACTAACCACATTAGTCTCTTCTACTTGAGAATACCCTATCAAAGAAATAAGGAGGAGAAACGATGTTATGATTAGTTTATTGTTCATGACCAGTTACAAATTACGCAAATATCTGGCCAAAGGTTTGGATTGCCTCCAATTTTATTTCCTTAGAAGAGCTATTTTAACGATTATTTAACATTTCTTGGGAGATAAGACCGACGACTCATTTCAGATGAAGCATGGCTTTGGGTATACATTCGATAATATCTGACGCCATCAATGAATGCTCTCCTACCTCATTGGCAGCAAAATCGCCAGCTAGACCATGAATATAAAC
>CAYGPP010000152.1:0-9162 GCA_964351885.1 uncultured Marinoscillum sp. | reverse complement strand
GCATCATTGGAGAGGAGTTGGTGCATATTGAAGATGCTTTTTATTAATTTACACGAATGTATTTCGCCGTACTAAGTATCATTTCACCTGGTCCAATATTATTTATTGCTGGCCTGTTATTGGTTAAGTTTCCTCCCAAGAAAATTAACGCACTTTATGGATATCGAACCTCCCGATCTATGAAATCTCAGGAATTATGGGATATCGCTCAAGTACTTGGTGGTAATGCAATGACTATTTTGGGTGCGATTATGACAATGACACTGTTGCTTATTTCGCTGTTCATCCCATTGCTTCAACTCATAATTACCATGTTGGTACTATTGACCGTCGGAAGTATTGCTATGATGATAGTTACCGAGAAAATTCTCAAGAAAAGAGAACTTGAATTAGAGATGAAGCCTGACTAACATTACTTCTTCACTTTTACCTTCTTCCTCAGATACTTCACGATTGCATCGTATTCAGTATTTTCCTTGTTGGATAGTTTGAGGATTTTCTTCTTGGTATAAAGGATTTTCAATTCTCTGAAGTCTCCATTCTTTGTGTCCACCACCTCTTCTCTCCAGCCCAACACCTCTGAGACCTGAATCATCACTCGCATTCTAGTGATGGGATACAGCACCTGAATCTTGCCATCTCCAACTTTCACTACTTTGATGGCTGCTAATAACTTACTCAACACTATTAGCCCAATAACCAACACAAGAGGCGTGAGAATAATCTTCAAAATGAAAAATGATTCGTTGGTCAACAGGCTGTTCAACAGCATGAAGAACGAGCCGAAAGTCAAAACCAAGAAAACGGAAAGTGCCGTGAGTGTATTGACTTTTGGTTTGGAAATGATCATTGAAAACTTTGGATTCTAACGGCCAATTTATTTTTAACAGAGGGCCATTCTTCCGCCAAGATGCTGTAGTAAATGGTGTCTCTTCTTCGATCTCCCTGCACTATTCTATCACTTCTAAGTATTCCGTCTTGCTTTGCGCCGAGCTTCATAATTGCTCGTCTTGACCTTTCGTTTAATACATCCGTTTTATACTCCACCCGCTGCATGCTGAGGGTTTCAAAAGCATGACTCATCATGAGCATTTTGCAGTTTGGGTTCACATCGGTACCATGAAATTTTGATCCATACCAAGTGCCTCCTATTTCTATGACTTGATTTTTCTCATCAATATTCAGGTAACATGTCATACCTACATATTGGCTCAATCGCTTAGAGAAAACCAAATAGGGAAGCCATTCTCCTTGTTCCATTAATTCCAATCGCCTATCCAACCAGCCGAGAAACGAGTCCCTATCACTTAGATCTACAGGAAAATAATTCCACAGAGAGGAATCTTTTGCCAACTCAATGAGATGTTTCGAATCCTCTTTTTGAAGCGGCGTAAGCCTCACAACTTCGTTTTCTAAAATCGTTCTAGGTAGCATAAAAATCAATAATGGAATACCCCATTTGGACTAAAAATTTCTACACTCTTCTGAGTAGCTGCTTCCACTCTACCTACAACCTGTGCATCTATGCCAAAAGACTCTGATATCGCAATGACGGTTTCGGCATACTCTTGAGGTAAATAGACCTCATATCTATGTCCCATATTGAATACTTGATACATTTCCTTCCAATCAGTTCCGCTTTCCTCTTGGATCAATTTGAATAATGGTGGAATAGGAAAAAGGTTGTCTTTAATCACTTTCAAATTCTCAATGAAGTGTAAAACCTTAGTCTGGGCACCACCACTACAGTGAACCATTCCATGGATTTTTCCTGGCAATTCACTCAACAATTTCTTCACCACAGGTGCGTATGTCCGAGTTGGACTCAAAACGAGTTTACCAGCATTCAGTGGACTATCAACAACCGGATCAGTGAGCAACTTACTTCCTGAGAATACCAAAGCCTCATTGACCGCAGGGTCATACGCTTCCTTATACTTGTCTCTATAAATCTTGTTGAATACATCATGACGAGCAGAAGTCAGGCCATTACTGCCCATCCCTCCATTGTACTCAGTTTCGTACGTAGATTGTCCATAGGAAGATAATCCAACGATTACATCACCGGGCTGAATGCCATCATTGCTAATCACTTCAGCTCTTTTCATACGTGCAGTCACGGTGCTATCCACAATGATCGTTCTGACCAAATCTCCTACATCAGCAGTTTCTCCGCCAGTAGATATGATATCTATACCCTGATCTCGAAGCATCTGAAGTACTTCTTCTGTACCGTTGATAATGGCAGAAATTACTTCGCCTGAAATGAGATTTTTATTTCTCCCAATTGTAGAGGACAGCAAAATATTTTCCGTGCAACCAACACATAGCAAATCATCTGTATTCATAATGACTGCATCCTGAGCGATTCCTTTCCAAACAGAGAGATCACCAGTCTCTCTCCAGTACATGTATGCCAGTGAAGATTTGGTGCCAGCACCATCTGCATGCATTATGGCACAATACGCTTCGTCCTTAGTCAGCAAATCAGGAACGATTTTGCAAAAAGCTTGAGGGAATAATCCTTTATCTACATTCTTAATTGCAGCATGTACATCATCCTTGGTAGCAGAAACTCCTCGTTGAGCGTATCGGTCAGACATGGCCTTTTTTTGTGGCAAAGAAAAACAAATCTCTTGAAGGAGAAGGCATGCAAAAGATGATTCTAGTCAGGGCAGAAACCAAAGATGCCTACTCGTCAAAGAAACGATCATACTCATCACCACCCTCACTTATATCGGTCTCTTCCTCGGCAGTCTCTTCTTCAGGGATTTCTGGGTTGTACTTCAAGACCTTGAATTCCGTCCTTCTGTTTTTTTGGTGCGCATCTTCGGTCTGAGCATTCTTAATAAGCAATTTGCTCTCCCCGTAACCTTTCGCCACAATGCGTTCTGCAGTGACTCCCTGTTCGATGATGTACCTCACCGCTGATGCGGCTCTATCCTGCGACAAACGCATATTATAATTATCATCGGATCTATCATCAGTGTGCGAGCCCAACTCAATAAAAATATCTGGGTTATCACTCATAATCATTACTAGACTATCTAATACTTTAGCCGCATCAGGCCTAATATCAGACTTGTCCAAATCATAATAGATATTGTTGAGCGCAATTGCTTTTTCCAGTACAATACGATCCATCATTACTTCTGTCTCAAAAGTGATATTCGTGATGAATTCCGTCAAAGTGGATTTATCTATGCTTTGATCGTGTGTGGAAAAAACCTTCCTTGTTGAAAAATAACCCGTTTTCTCACCAAGTAAATCATACTTTTCCTCGGCATATACTCTAACCTTGAATGTTCCGTCTTCTTTAGTGAAAGCCTCATTCAGAACTTCTCCATCTTCAGCCTTTAAGAGGACTTTGGTATTAGGTAATACAATTTTATTTCCTCCATCATCCTTGGTAACAGTTGTTCCGACAAGGAAATAATTCACCACCTTCAGGTCTGGATTTTCATCCAAATAAGTGTAGATATCATCATCTCCTTTTCCCCCAGGACGATTGGAAGAAAAGAATCCTTTGGTCAAGTCAAATTGAAATAAGGCAAAGTCATCAGAAGAAGAGTTCATAGGTTCACCCAAATTCTCCACAGAAATCTTTCCTCTCCTTCTGGTAGCTACAAAAATGTCTAGGTTACCAAAACCAGGATGCCCGTTTGAGGCAAAAAACATTCGTCCATCTTCTGAGATAAAAGGGAATGCTTCATCACCAGGAGTATTAATGGACGGTCCAAGATTTTGAACATCAACCCACCTTCCTCGTCTGTTCAATTGAGCAGAATACAAATCCATCCCACCAAATCCACCTGGCCGTGTACTAGCGAAATAAAGCGTAGTACCGTCGGGGGTAAGTGCAGGAGTAGAATCCCAAGAATCTGGATCATTCACACTTATTGGCCTGGGTTCAGACCAGTTTCCAGAGCGATATCTGGTAAAGTAGAGATTGACCTCAGCGTTACCAGTGGCTTTTCCAGAGTTTCCTTTCGCAAAAATAATAGAAGTACCATCCGCTGAAATCGCAATGGAACCCTCATTCACATCGCTATGGTTAATCACTGGATCAAGCGCCTTTAAACCATTGATGCTCACATTTGCTCCCTTGCTTGGTACTTGATAGATATCTGTAAAGGGTGTACCTGTAGCCCCATAGATTTTACCACCATTCCTATTAGAAACGAAGTAGAGGTAATTGTTTTTATATACAGGAGAATACTCGGTCTGAGGTGTGTTGAGCTCTCCTAAATTCTTGATTCTGAAGTAATTAGTCTCTTGCTGCAGTACATCGACTTTTGTTAAATTTTCCAATTCATGCCTAGCCAGATCTTTCCATGATTCGTCCGCTCTTGATGAACCTATGAAGTCTGTTAATATTGATTCCGCTTCATCATATTGCTTATTGGCTTTGAGGGACTTGGCCAAGTAAAGAGGTAAACCTGGTTCTTCAGATCCTGAATTCTTGGCATCCAAATAGTATTTAGCTGCTTCTTCCAATCTATTCGATTTTCGATACGATTCCGCAATCATGAAGTTCCGTTCAGAGTCTTGAGGATCCAGCCCTTTCTTATATAGTGCTATCGCACGGTCATAATGGCCTTGATCAAAACTTTTCTGAGCATACTTCAAGGTACATGCCTGAAGAAAGAATATTACCAATATGAAAATCCAAGTTTGCTTCATTGAAAAAGATGCTCTTTCTATTGAGTTATCAAACTAACTAAAAAAAGCGCGAAATGATTAGTGCAAATACAACAATTAATAACCCAGTCACCCTCAATTAAAGTGCCGTTTCAGCCAAGATTCTTTTGCTGGTTGTTTCCAGTTGGCTTTCCACTCCTCAGCAGATTTAACAGCATTGTTGAAAGTAATGGTGTCTGGAGCAATCTTCCCATCAGCTATGGCAACTTTCACCTGATTAAACGGAACAATCAAGATCTCATCCTCAAGCTTAAATGCCACCTGAGACCTATCTAGTAAGGCCACCCCAAACTCCCTCTCGATGTTTCGAATAATTCCTACCGATGCATCAATGCTACATCCACTGGCTTGATGAGTGCTTTCATCAACAGCCAGCACAATGAATTGATCGTGCTCGATGCTAAAAGATGCTGCAAGTGGGTTGCCATGTGCTGCCCACTGACTCACGAAAGATTGCAGATAATCACCGACAATTGTTTTTTCGGATTCAGAAAATGGTCTATTGCTTTGATATACCCATAATCGGGCATGATCAGGCATTTGCGAAATTGTATTCATAATGGCTTAAAGTTAATCCTTTAAACCCTCAGCTTCGGCAATGAGTTCGGCTAAATCCATAACACGCATATCAGCTTCTTTCTCTTTGTTTTTAATCCCGTCAGACATCATGGTCATACAAAACGGACAAGCCACAGCTATTGTATCCGCTCCAGTCTCAAGGGCTTCTTCAGTTCGTTCGATGTTAATTTCCTTATTTCCTTTCTCTGCATCCTTAAACATCTGCCCTCCTCCGGCACCACAGCAAAGACCTTTTGACTTACACCTTTTCATCTCCACCAATTCAGCATCCAACGCTTCCAATACTTTTCGTGGCGCTTCATATACTTTATTGGCTCTACCTAAGAAACACGAATCATGATAGGTGATTTTTCTCCCTTTGAATTCTCCACCTCCTTGCATAGTGACCTTACCTTCATTGATAAGCTCTTGCAAAAATTGAGAATGGTGTACTACATCATAATTACCTCCCAAATCGGGATACTCATTTTTCAATGTATTGAAACAATGAGGACAAGCCGTGACGATTTTTTTGACGTGATATCCATCCAAAACTTGAATGTTGGACATGGCCTGCATCTGAAACAAAAACTCATTTCCTGCTCTTCTTGCAGGATCACCAGTACAAGTTTCTTCATCTCCCAATACAGCGTATTTGATGCCGACTTTATTGAGGATCTTCACAAAAGCACGGGTGACATTTTTGTATCTATCATCAAATGACCCTGCGCATCCCACCCAAAAAAGTACGTCTGGTTGTTCGCCTGCTGCTGTCATGGCAGCCATAGTTGGTATGTTGATTGCTTCGCTCATAGCTTGCTATTTCTTTCGAGTTAATTATTTATTCGTGAGGTCTTTAGACCAATTGAATCGGTCTGTTGGAGGAAACTTCCAAGGTGCAAAATTGGTTTCCACATTCTGAAACATCATATTCCATGACTGAGGTGACCCGGATTCTTCCATGGCCACATACCTTCTCATTTGTAGAATGATGTCCAATGGGTTGATAGTAATCGGACAAGCTTCTACACAAGCATTGCAGTTGGTGCAGGCATTGATCTCTTCCTTTGTGATATAGTCACCAAGTAGCGACTTGCCATCATCCAATCCTTTTCCTCCCTTTTCAAGCGACAGACCCACTTCTTCAAGTCGGTCTCGTGTGTCCATCATTATTTTTCTTGGCGAAAGAGCTTTCCCTGTCAAATTCGCTGGACACTCAGAAGTGCACCTACCACATTCGGTACATGCGTAGGCGTCCATCAGGTTTTTCCAACTCAGGTCATTGACATCTTTTGCCCCAAATTTCATTCCTTCTGGCGGTGGTGAAGTCTCCTCTCCAGTACTCATGCCCAGCATAATCTTTACCTCATTTGTCACCTCATCCATGTTCTTCATTTTCCCTTGCGGGGTGATTCGGCTGAAATAAGTATTAGGAAATGCCATGAAGATGTGCAGGTGTTTGGAGTAAGTAACATAAACGGCAAAACCAAAAATGCCAACGATATGTATCCACCACGCTATCCTCTCTAGCAAAATAAGACTCCCTGTTTCGATACCGCTTAAAACGGAAGTTAACATACCACTTACCAAAAATGAGCCCGTCACTGGGTAATGCTCCACCCCTCTGGATTGTAAAACGAGATCAGCAGCATTCATTGACAGAATAGCCACCATCAATACCACCTCGATTACTAAGATGAGATTTGCATCAAGCGTAGGCCAGCCAATCATTTCTACTTTCTTGAATCGATCGATTCCAAGAATATTTCTGCGTATGAAAAACACCACGCAGGAGAAAATGACTAAAACGGCTAATACCTCAAAAAACGATATCATGACGGAATAGGCACTACCTAATACCGAAGCAAATAGTCTGTGCGATCCAATTACTCCATCAAGGATGATCTCAAGTACTTCTAGATTGATGAGGATGAACCCTACGTAAATCATTAAATGCAGAAAAGCGGGGATCAGTCTTTTAAACATTTTTTTCTGTCCAAAAGCAACAAGAAGAAGTGTTTTTAACCTTTCGGATTTGTGGTCGCTAATATCTTCAGATCTTCCAAGTAGAATGTTCTTCCTGATTCTATTAATCCTCTTAAAAAGGAAGAAGCCGAAGAAAATAAGCACGGCAACAAAGGCAATTTGTGCGATCATGATTTAGGGGTTCGTTTACGTTGCTTTTTTAAACAAAATATATTTGCTCGTTTTAAAAGATTATCTAGCTTTGCACCTCGTTAAAAGGTGCTGTAGCTCAGCTGGTAGAGCATCGGACTGAAAATCCGTGAGTCGGTGGTTCGAGCCCACTCAGCACCACCTAAGCCATCCTAAAAAGGATGGCTTTTTTTATGCCCTTAAGATTTACAAATCCGTGAATTGGCGTTGATATGCCATTCCGATCGAGCCCACTGAGCGCTACCAAAATTCTTTCACTTTACGATAGAATTTTTTTATACTTTCGAAGATAGTAAATCTCTCCAATTTAGTATGCATGCATACTAAATATTTCAACTCTGACGGATTTCCCCACAACATTCACACAAAAATTACCTTAAAGCATACCTCATTATAGGTATTGTTTCCAATTGAACTATTGAATGGTAGCATCTTGCGCCATATTTTTTTATCTTTCGAACAGTTTGTCTCACCAACCTTCCAGCACATTGAAAAGATTCCTTCTTTTTTCGCTTGCCCTATGCTTTTCGGCGCTATGTTTTGCTCAGAACTGGGCAGATTCCTATCAGCAATCTGTAGACCTTTACAATAATTACCAATCAGAAGAAGCGCGCGAAGTAGCCGAACTTGCGCTATCTCAAATCAAGGAGGGACAATCTGCGCCCACCAAAAACAATGGAGCGATTCTTAGACAATTATCCATAATCTGTTCTGACATTGGCGATAGTCCTGCGGCTTTATCTTATGCAAAGGAAGAAGTGGAAACACTTATTAGCATAGGTAGCAATCAGGACATGAACTACGCAAATGCCTTGCAGAATCTTGCGACGATTAGAATGAATCGGAGTGAATACGGTGCAGCAGAGCCATTATTGAACGAGGCGTTAAATATTATCTTATCCTTCAATACTTCTGAAAGCTATGAGGTGGGTATCGCTCAAGGAAACCTGGCGATTGTACAGTTTCAATTAAAAAATGACGAGGAAGCCAGCTCACTCTTTGAGACAGCTTTTTCCGTACTCTCCGCCTATGACGAGGTTGGTGGTGATTATTATAACATCATCTATCAATATGGCGCATTTCTGGCCGAGCAATCCAATCATGAGAAAGCCCTTCAACTTTTCACGCAAGTGGAGGAGTACTATAACTATGAAACTCCAAACTTCGACTATGGGAGTATCCTAATCAAAGTTGCCGATGCTCTTGATCAATTAGGCATATTCAATGAAGCTGTTGCTAAATATGAGTTGGCTGTTCAGAATTTCAAGGATCTTGGAGAAGAGTCGTCGGACGAATGTGCGATAGCACTGAATAATCTCAGTATTGACCTTCAGAAAACTGGAGCATATGAGAGAGCCACTACAATGGTCGAAGAACTGCTCGCTCAAAAAGAAACAACAAAGCTCAATGATGTGTCAGCCTACAGTGGCGCATTGACCAACTATGCGAATCTTTTGATTAGAAAAGGTGAACAAGAAATGGCTCAAGAAAAACTAACGGAAGTCATAGACCTATACAACTCCACTAGCACTAAAAAAGACCTGACGTATGTAAATGCACTCGAAAGTCTAAGTGGTCAATTACTGTCAAACGGAGAAACTGAAAGTGCCAATACGAAAATAGATGAGGCCATTGACCTTGCTGCTGAAAATGATATGGAAGCTAAAAAATATTCTTTACTCAATCAAAAAGGAAAAATTCTCAGCGCTGAAGCTAAATATCAGGAGG
>CAYGPP010000151.1:0-9252 GCA_964351885.1 uncultured Marinoscillum sp. | reverse complement strand
CAGTTTGGGCAATAGCCGAGGCTGGAAATGATGTCTATGTAGGTGGCGATTTTACTACTGCAGGTGGACAGGCTGCGAGCCGAATTGCCAAGTGGAACAAGGTCACAGAAACTTGGACGGCATTAGGTTCAGGCTTGAATAATTCAGTGAGGAGCATCCTTATAGACGGAGATGATGTTTATGTAGGAGGTTTTTTTACCAATGCAGATGGCATTGGCTCAGCAGACTATATCGCTAAATGGAATGCTAAAACGGAAACTTGGTCAGCTTTAGGAATTGGAACCAATTATCGTATCTATTCTCTGGCAATCCATGGCTCTACCCTATTTGCAGGAGGTTCATTCGGAACGGCAGGAGGTACTAGTTCACCTTATCTCGCTTCTTATGATCTAGTCTCTGAACAGTGGAATGCTATTGATGGCACTAATAGCAATGTCTTCGAACTTCAAGTACAGGATGACCTACTTTATGTAGGGGGTACTTTTACCAACATAGGTGGTGTTTCAGCCAATAGAATAGCCAGCTATGACATAGCCAATGATCAATGGAGCGCTCTGGGTTCTGGTGTGAATTCTACCGTCTGGAGTATAGAAACTCAAGGGACAGATGTGTTTGTGGGAGGAGAATTCAGTACTGCTGAGGGTGCTTCTGCTTTGAGAATTGCTAAGTGGAATAGCAGTACTGAAAACTGGTCACCTTTAGGTTCTGGGTTTACCGGTGGAGGGGCCATTTATGATTTGGCCATAACAGGAAATAATCTGTATGCAGGAGGTAATTTTCACTCTGCTGGTGGTGTCAGCTCTCTAGGTATCGCCGAGTGGAATTTAGAGACAGAGCAGTGGTCAGCATTGGATGGTGCACTGAATAATTATGCCTATGCCCTATCCAGTGAAAATAAGCAATTGTACATTGGCGGAATTTTTAGTCAAGCGGCGAGTACAAGTCATAATAGATTTACCAGCTACGGAGGCAAAATCTCCTGCATTCAGCCTTCCGGGTTTGTTCTAGACAATACAGATTGTGATGACAATGAGATTTTGGTCAATCCTTCTAATATCTGGTATGCCGATGTTGATGGAGATGGTTATGGAGATATTAACGATACAGGCATAGCAAGTTGTGAGCAACCAGTGGGCTATGTAACTGATCAAACAGATTGCAATGACAACAATAGAGAGGAATATCCTGGACAAGCATGGTATGTAGATGCTGATGGAGATGGTTACGGGGACTCAGGAACTAGCCTGGTTCAATGTTCACAACCTACTGGATACGTTTTGGACAATACAGACTGTAACGACTTAGACGCAGGAGAATTGATAGGACAAAGCTGGTTTCCCGATACAGATACTGATGGCTTTGGCGATGCTACTTATCGAGAATGGACTTCTTATGGGTCAGGCCTGAACGGGACAGTTTGGGCAATAGCCGAGGCTGGAAATGATATTTATGTTGGTGGTGAATTTACCACGGCAGGAGGACAGTCAGCCAATCGAATAGCCAAGTGGAATAAGGTCACAGAAACATGGACAGCTTTAGGTTCAGGTTTAAATAATTCCGTAAGAAGCATCCTTATAGACGGAGTTGATGTGTTTGTAGGAGGTTTTTTCACCAATGCAGATGGAATTAGTACAGCAGACTATATCGCCAAATGGGATACTAAAACGGAAACATGGTCGAGTTTAGGCAGTGGTACCAATTGGTATATCTATTCTTTAGCATTACATGGATCTACATTATATGCAGGAGGGATTTTCACGCAAGCAGGAGGTACAAGTTCACCTTATTTAGCTTCCTATGATCTAAACACAGAAAAGTGGAATGCTATTGCTGGAACAAACTATCAAGTATATGAACTTCGAGTACAGGATGACCTACTTTATGTAGGGGGTGCTTTTACTAGCATTGGAGGAATTTCTGCCAATAGAATTGCTAGCTATGATATTGCCAATGATCAATGGAGTGCTCTTGGTTCTGGTGTGAATTCGTATGTATGGAGCATAGAAACACAAGGAGCAGATGTGTTTGTGGGCGGACAGTTTAATCAAGCAGGTGGTGAGTCAGCATATAACGTAGCTAAATGGGATACTAATAGTAGTAGTTGGTCTTCATTGAATCTTGGTGTTTATCATAATTCAACTACGGGTATTGTTTATGATTTAGCTATCTCTGATAATAAGTTATATGCAGGTGGCATATTTAACAATGTAGGCAATGAGCAATGGGAATCAATCGTTGGTATTGCCGAATGGGACTTGCTCACCGAGCAGTGGTCAGCACTCGATGGAACGATCAATGGTTATGCCTATGCCCTATCCAGCGAAAACAAGCAGTTGTACATGGGTGGAACTTTTACCCAGGCAGCCAGTACGAGTCATACTCGATTCACCAGCTTTGGCGGAAGAGTCTCTTGCGATCGACCGGAGGGATTTATTGTTGATCATTCAGATTGTGATGACAATGAGTTTTTGGTCAATCCTTCTACTGTCTGGTATGCCGACTTAGATGGAGATGGCTATGGTGACATTAACGGTACTGGTATAACAAGTTGTGAGCAGCCCGTAGGCTATGTCATTGACCATACAGACTGCAATGACAATAATGGAAGTGAATACCCCGGTCAAATCTGGTATGCAGATACAGATGGCGATGGCTATGGCGATGCTAGCAACACACTGACGCAGTGTGAGCAACCAAATGGATATATATTGGATAGCTCTGATTGTGAAGACTTAGATGAAGTACAATTTCCAGGTCAAGTTTGGTATCCAGATACGGATGATGATGGATTTGGAGATGCCAGTTATACTGAATGGACTACTTATGGTTCGGGATTGAATGGAATCGTAGAAGCGATAGTAGATGCAGGAAATGCTATCTACATTGGTGGTTCATTTACTACTGCGGGAGGACAAGCTGCCAATAGGATTGTCAGATGGAATAAGAAGACTGAATCTTGGTCATCCCTTGGGTCTGGTTTAAATGGAACTGTCCGGGCCATATTGGTCAAGGAGAATGATGTCTATGTCGGAGGTGATTTTAGCCTGGCTGGAGATAATACGGCACTGCGAATTGCCAAATGGAATACGCAAACAAGTTCTTGGTCGTCCCTTGGAGATGGAACAAATTCATCAGTTTATGCCCTGGCACTGCACGAATCCAAACTCTACGTAGGTGGTGCTTTTACAACCGCTGGAGGAAGTAGCTCTCCATATTTGGCTGAGTGGAATAGGGATAATGAAGCGTGGACAGCCATTTCAGGCACCACTGGACCTATACTAGACTTGGAAATAGCCAATGACAAACTATATGCGGGGGGCGCATTTTTACAGATCGGGGGGGTTATTGCAAGTCGTGTAGCACAATACTCTTTTACAAATATGACCTGGAGCCCTATGGGTACGGGAGTTAACGCTACAGCCTTGAGCATTGCAACCCATGGGTCGGATGTATTTATAGGTGGTGATTTTTGGAGCGCTGGGGGCGAATCTGCGCGAAGGGCGGCAAAATGGGATTCGAGTTTAGAGACATGGACACCTATGAGTTTGAATGGAGAAGGGGAGAATGTCTTTGATATTGCGGTGGTGAACCAGAAACTTTATGCCGCTGCAGAGTTTTCCATTCCTTCTGGAAATCCTTTTATTTCTGATGAAGAATCATTCGAAGTTGTGGAGTGGAATATGGAAACACAAGAATGGTTTTCGTTAGAAAGTTCTCCTATTTCGAGGGTTTATTCATTAGGTGAAGGCAATAACCTTCTTCAAGTCGGAGGTCATTCTGTTTTGAGTAGCTATGGCGGTAAGGTATCTTGTACTACACCTACAGGATTCGTATCTAACAATTTGGATTGTGATGACCAACAGGCTCTCATTCAAGAACTCTGCGCTAATGTGTGGGATGGCACCAGCTGGACTGAGGGCGCACCTCCAACAGCTACTGATGATGCTATTATAGCAGGAAATTATACTTTTTCGGTAGATGGAGCATTTGTAGTTAATAATTTGACGGTCAATACTGATAAATCCCTGACAGTAGATGGAGAGGGCACATTAGATGTGAAAGGAAATTTGATCAATGATGGTGTGCTTACTATAGAATCTGGAGCATCCTTGATCACTTATGCTGGAAACACCATCAGCAACAATATTTTAATCAAAAGAAACACTCGTTATGCAGATGGTAAGTATAGCTTCGTTGGATCACCAATGAAAATTGACGAGGGGGTGAAGACTGCTTCCCTTGGGCCAATTGTCTATACATATAACGAAATGGTGGCTTACGGCAATAATGAAGGCTTGAATCGGTGGATTTGGCAAAATACCAATGAAATTATGATACCTGCAAAAGGTTATGCTCAGGCCAACAAGCAGTTGATTGAGTTTACAGGAAGACCAAATGACGGAACAGTCACTATACCTGGAACATACACAGGCACTCCAAATGATGCAATCAATGACGCTACGGAAGGTTGGAACTTGGTAGCCAATCCATATCCAGCGGCCATCTTCATAGATGATTTCTTAGATGCCAATACCAACACCACAGGTGCAGTTTATCTCTGGGATGATAATGGTTCTGAAACAGTGAGAGGAAGCAACGCAGATTATATAGTAGCCAACAAGTCTGGTGCCACGGACAACAATGGAATCGACAATGATGCCCGTTGGAACAATCACATCGGTTCAGCCCAGGGCTTCTTTGTAAAGCTCAACAATGGGGCAGGAGACATCACTTTCACTGAGGCTATGAGGAGGTCTAGTTTCAATGCAGATGACAACTTCTTCAGGAAAGCTGAGAAACCAATCATCCGACTGAACCTTACACACGATGATGGTTTGCAAAGACAAGCGATTGTTGGTTGGAATGACGCTGTAGCTAATGAAGTACTAACAGCAGGCTATGATGCCAAGGTGTTTAACCCTACAGCAGACTATCTGATCTATACCCAGAAAGCAAATGAAGCTTTAGCCATCCAAACAGTGAATAGTCAGGTGGTTGAGATTTCTGTAGGTATCAGGGTTGCGGAAGCAGGCACGTACGCTCTCAGTTTCAAGCTAGAGCATCTTGCGGGTCAGGCGCTTTACTTGCTTGACAAGGAGACAGGTGAGCGCGTACTTGCCAATGCCTATGGCTACACGTTCACATTAGAGCAAGGCGAAACTGCTGATCGTTTCGTATTGACGACCTTATCAGGAGCACTTGCGCTAGACGAGCTTTCCGTGAATATCTACACATCAGAGAAGGTACTTTACATCGAAACAGGAGCTACTGCACCTACCTATTACCAAGTATACAATCTGGCAGGGGTTAGAATGAAAACCATCTTGGTCAATCGATCTACTATGACTGATTTGGATGAGTTGGCAGTCGGAATTTATCTGGTCACAGATGGTGTGACTTCCCGAAAAGTTATTTTGAAATAACCTTCTAAGTAGACAACAGCCTTATGAAAAAAGACATGATTAGAATTGCAGCAATATTGCCTGTATTACTACTTACCGTATTGCCCGCATTCGCTCAAGGACCACCACCAGCTACGCCAATCGATGGGGGACTTACGCTCTTACTGGCAGCTGGTGGTGCTTATGGCGCGAAGAAGATCTATCAAAAGAAGAAGTCCTAAGTATTGATTGGGTTTTCAGAGTGAGTGTTGGTTTCGACTTATTTTGATGATTCTTCGTTTCCATGACGTGCTACTGCTTTAGGAGCCTGTAAGTGGAAGTCAAAAGATCCCTTCATACTTGGCGATGACGGTATTCAATGACGTCATTGGGATGGAAGATGATTGTGGCAACCTCGTCTCAACCTTAATCCATCAGCAAGCCACACGAAATCATAAAACGAGGAAGAACACCTCCAAGCGCCATTCCGATTTTCGTAGCGCTGCGCAGAAATACTGGAATCTCTCGCCTCCTACACATAAGGATATCAATCGTCCATGTCATGTCTCTGCAAAGGAGATTCCGGTATTTTATCTCATTGCATTCGACCAAAACCGGAATGACCGCTTTGTTATCGTAATTACAAAGAGGTATAACTAAAGGAATCTATGATAGAAGGTCAAAAGATCCCTTCATACTTCATGATGACGGTATTTAATGACGTCATTGGGAGGGAAGCATGATTGTGGCAACCTCGTCTCAACCTTAATCCATCAAAGACTCTGGTATTGGAGTTTTTCAGAATAAGCTCACGGATATTTTCAAACTGTCTGGTCAGTCAAGTACATTCGGTATACAGGGAGAAAAAGGAGTGGGGCTAGGTTTTAGCTGCTGAATAAGTTTGTGAAGATGAACAAAGGGGAGATTAAAGTAGAAAGCGTAGGAGGTAAAGGCACTACTTTTATTGTTTCACTACCTATGGCAGGTTGAGTCAATCGATAATCTCCTTTATCATTTTCCCTAAGCTTTCTGCGTCCTTCACATCACCTTTATTGATGTACCCAGCCACGTTTGACAGTCTATCTTCTGGCTCAAAGTGGAGAGATGAGACAATGATTATTTTAGGAGGGTTTTCCATTTTATCCAGTCTCGGCCCCACCCAATCCACCAAATAGTTTCCATCTATGTGAGGCATTTCCATATCCAAAAACAAGATGTCAGGCTTAATCTCGAAAATAGCTTTAGCGCCTTTCACTGGACTGTTATAAGTATCTATAAGCTCCAGCCAATCCAAAGATTCAATAAAGATGGAAAGTTTTCGGATGAATAACGGATCATCGTCAATGGCGAGGCACTTGTAGACTGTTGACATACGGTTTGTTTTATGACCTAAATATAAGGCAAACGAAATAGATAGGTGATAGATTCGATTGTAGAATGGGTTTAATTTTTTCATCAATCAAAACCCATATGAAGAAAGAATATTTCCGACCAATCCTCGTGTTTTTTAAACGAACCATGATTCAATTCATGCGTATTATTTCGTTTTCACTATTGGTTCAAAGTGGTATTTGAGTGTGAATTTAATGCGGTTTTTAACTTTAGTTGGAATAGGCTTCTAGGGATAATTATTCACTAAATTCGCACATTATTTTCAGAGGCTTTGCTATGACTTTTTTTAACAGGTTTTTTTCTGCTTTAGTGCTGATCTTGACTTTACTGAGCCACGCCAAAAGTCAGATATACATCAATGAGTTCATGGCCTCTAATGGTAATACCATTAATGATCCAGATTTCGATGACAACTCTGACTGGTTTGAAATTTACAACGCAGGTAGCATAGCGGTCAACCTCAAGGGATATTTTCTTACCGATAACCTGAGTAATCAAGATAAATGGGAAGTCACGACTGACTTAATTATTGCGGCAAATGGATATGTAATCATTTGGGCTGATGATCAAGACACTGGAAACCATACCAGTTTTAAATTGGCTCAGGAGGGTGAGCAGCTTGGTATTTATGATGCCGACTTAAACCCTATTGATACTTTGTCTTACGACTATCAAAAAGGAGATGTGTCGTTTGGTCGCAACCAAGGCAATCTGGATCAGTGGTTGTATTTTGACACCCCTACGCCGGGCAATGCCAATGGAAGTACAGGATTTCAGGATTTTGTAAAAATCTATCCTAATTTCAGTGAAGTAGGACACATATTCGATGCGACATTTTCAGTTTCAATTAGTGCCAATCAATCCTCTCAAATCAGATTTACTACTGACGGTTCAGAGCCTACATTGAATTCACCCTTGGTTAGCTCCGCTTATTTCGTAGATAAGACGACTATTCTACGCGCAAGAATTTTTGAGCCTAATCAGTTACCGGGCCCAATAGTGACGCATTCCTATTTTCAAAATGTTTATGAGGATAGAAAATTACCAATCGTTTCGATCGTGAGTAATCCGGATAATTTCTGGGATTCTAAAGCAGGAATATATGTTCAGGATTTCAAGCCTGAATGGGAAGTACCCATCAACATTGAGCTCTTTGAAAATGATGGAAGTGATCGTGCAGGATTCAATGAAGGGGCTGGCGCCAAGGTCAATGGACTCAATTCATGGGTATTGCCACAGAAAATGTTGGGCATCTACTTCCGTGGTAGATATGGTACAGGTAAGCTAGAATATCCACTGTTTTTTGATAGAAATAGGCGCTCTTTTGATTCTTTTTCCTTACGTGCATCAGGGAGTGATTGGAGCTACACATTGTTTAGAGATATACTGGGTCAGGGGCTCACACATGGGTACATGAATGTGGATACTCAGGGAGAAAGGCCATGTATGGTGTACATTAATGGAGCCTACATGGGTATTCATAACATCAGGTCTAAAATAGATACCGATTACATTGTGGGTAATTATGACCTAGAGGAAGGCTCATTCGATATGATCGAAAATGCAAGACTTGCCGAATCGGGAAACTTATCATCTTATGAGAACTTTGAAAATTTGTACGTAAAAGACTTGTCAGTTCAGGCCAATTTTGAATCAGTGGAAGCAGCGGTTGATATTGAAAGTTTTACGGATTATCTCATCACAGAGCTTTACGTCCGCAACACCTCCATCGGTCACAACGTGATGGCTTGGAAGGCCCATGATGGTGATAAGTGGAGATGGATTTTGATGGATTTGGATCGTGGATTTTTTAGTTCTGGTAGTAATCTCATTGATTATTTTGCCACCAGAGATGTCTTGCCTTTCGGCGATCTGCTTGAGAATGAAGACTATCAAATCTACTTCCGAAATCGGTTAGCGAGTCATATGGCAACTACCTTTAGCCCTAATCGCGTAAAGCAGGAAATTGACGAATATGCCGCTCGGATTAGGAGCGAAATCCCCTACCATATAGCTAGGTGGCAAGGGACACAATCAAGTTATGGAGATGGTATTCCGAGTATTGAATACTGGGAACAGGAAGTCAGTGACTTGAAACGATTCGCCGAAGCTAGGCCTTCTGTGTTAATGTCCGATTTGGAGAACTATGGTTCCAATGGATTAATCGATCTGATTGTGTCAAGTTCTGACGAGCATGCTGGTGAACTTATGCTAAATGGGTTACCCATATCTTCAGGTATCACGAGTCAAATAAAAGATGAAGCTATGGAGTTGGAAGTATTGGCGCATCGAGGCTATGAATTTTCAGGTTGGGAGACCATCGGAAGTACCATAATTCTTAACCAAGGTTCAGATTGGAAATATCTCGATGATGGTTCGGATCAAGGGTCGCAATGGTTCACTTCAGATTTTAATGATTCGGGCTGGAGTAGTGGGGCTGCTCAATTGGGATACGGCGATGGAGATGAGACGACTGAAG
>CAYGPP010000150.1:7682-9379 GCA_964351885.1 uncultured Marinoscillum sp. | reverse complement strand
CTTCTACGGTGAGAATTGTGGGCTCATCACAGGCAAGTCTTTATGCTTCACTATCAGCTGGTATTAATGCATTATGGGGTCCACTCCATGGGGGAGCCAACACTGCCGTGATCGAAATGCTCGAAAACATCAAAGCAGATGGGGGTGATACGGACAAGTGGATGGAAAAAGCCAAGGACAAAAATGATCCATTTAGATTAATGGGCTTTGGTCACAGAGTTTATAAGAATTTTGATCCAAGAGCCAAAATCATTAAAAAAGCTGCAGATGATGTTCTAGAAGAACTCGGCATTAATGACCCTATATTGGATATTGCAAAAGGATTAGAGAAAAAAGCACTTGAAGATCCGTATTTCGTAGAGAGAAATTTGTATCCAAATGTTGATTTCTACTCTGGAATTATCTACCGAGCTTTAGGCATACCAGCAGAAATGTTTACAGTAATGTTCGCTTTGGGAAGACTTCCTGGATGGATTGCTCAATGGAAAGAAATGAGAGAAAACAAAGAGCCAATCGGTCGTCCAAGACAAGTATACACTGGAGAAAAAGAACGCAATTATCCTGGATAAGAATCAATCAAAATCCTACCAAATTAAAAGGTCGAATCATCATATTGATTCGACCTTTTTTGTGCTATTAAAGCTTTAGGATCGAATTCTATAGGTAAATGAGTTAGGCCTAAAATCACTCCAAAAATATTTTTTTCCAAAATCGCATCTACCGATCAACTATTCAGAATATTCCACGTATTAGAGCCAAGATTAAGGGATTCGATTCTCGGTATTCTACGAATGTTGTCCATTAAAGACTAAGAAGAACTACATTCCTAGAAGACTTTGGAGCTGGCTAAAAGACCCTTTACAATTCTAGACTATGAAACACTCAATGCGTCGTACGCTAATTGGCTTTGGAAGCCAACTCACAACTGATTCAAATCAATATAATGAGCAATCTTCGTCCACAACGACTTACTCATCGTACCCACACCATATTCAGGTGAGAAAAATCTTCATTGGTATCACTATTCTGGCTATCGCCTTTGCGGGTCTTGAATATGTAAAGTATCAGATGAACAATACGCCTCGGAGATCTGCGATAGTTCCTTTGACTGAAAACAAGAAACTTCAAATGGAAGGTTTGCCCATGGTGGTAAATGATTCCTTGATAAAGCCTCTTAGAAGTCTTGTGGATGCTTCTTTACAAAGCGACTTGGATAAAATCATCGCTTCTAACACGAAGTGGGCTTCATTGGCTAAGACTAAAAAACTAGGCGTAGGACTTGTGGATCTCAGAGACCCTGATAACGTGAAATTTGCTCGTGTCAATGGTAGCCATATGATGTACGCCGCTAGCTTGCCAAAAATAGCAGTACTCCTAGCCGCTACTGATGCTATTGACAAAGGTGAGTTAGAAGAAACTACCGAAGTAAAGGCTGATATGCGCTTGATGATCGCCAAAAGTAACAACGCTGCGACTACAAGAATGATAGATCGAGTAGGTCTTGATAAAATCGCTGAGGTAATGCAAGATCCAAAATACGATTTCTATGATGAGCAAACTGGAGGTGGGCTTTGGGTAGGTAAGCGATATTCCAAAACTGGCCCAAGGAAAGGTGATCCGTTGAAAAACATCAGCCATGGAGCGAGCGCAACTCAGGTTTGTAGGTTTTATTATCTCTTGGCACATGGACAATTGGT
>CAYGPP010000150.1:0-7672 GCA_964351885.1 uncultured Marinoscillum sp. | reverse complement strand
TGATCTAAAGAGATGCTCGGTTATCTCGGTGATCCAGAGCTGCATCACAAGTTTGTAAATACAATAGACAAAGTGGCTCCTGCTGCCGATGTTTACCGCAAATCTGGTTCCTGGAGGAACTATCATTCTGATTCAGCACTCATTTGGGGGCCGTCTAGAAGGTATATCATCGTTGCTTTGGCAGAAGATGTAGAAGGTGAAAAACTGATGCGTGAGTTGATCTTGCAGGTAGATAGAATGTTAGAACAGAAATAAGTTTAGTTGTCGTTAGTTGATCTTACCAAGTCTTTTTTAGCCAAAACCTTCGATATAAGAGAGGGTGAATATCAGCGGGTTTTGCTCATGCAGCTCAACATCTTCCTGATCATATTCACCCTCTTAATCATTAAACCAGTAGTTAACGCTCAGTTCATATCCGTCATTGGAATAGAGAAGCTCCCGTTAGTCTTTGTGCTGGTGGCCATCAGTGCGATGGCTATCTCTACCTTATATTCCAGAGCACTTAGTAGCAAATCACTCCAACGAGTGACCACATCTACGCTGATTATTTCTATCGCTTCTCTAATAGTCATAGGGCTGTTGCTTACATTCGGCATCTCAGTCAATATAGTGCTCTACGTCCTCTACATTGGTGTTGCTATCTTCGGGGTGCTGACTACCTCACAGTTTTGGATCATGGCCAATCTGGCTTTCGATGCTCGTGAGGCTAAAAGGCTCTTTAGTTTCATAGGAGCAGGACCTATCGCCGGGGGTGTGGCGGGTGGCTATCTTACTTCTGTAGTGGCTAACTATATAGAAGGAGTCAATTTACTCTTCCTTGCCGCAGCACTCCTGACCATCTGTATACCACTCAACAACATCATTTGGAAGAAGTATATAAAACCACTTAATACCCTACAGAAGAAAAAGCGATTGACGGATTTTGGTGACCATCCTATCTGGTTGATTCGAAAATCGAAACACCTCACCTATTTGGCATTGATAGTTGGTTTGAGCGTATTGGTTTCCAAACTGGTCGAATTTCAATTCAGTAGTGTGGCAGCAGCAGCCTACCCCGACCCTGCCGATCTTACCTCGTTCTTTGGTTTCTGGTTCTCTACTTTCAATGTGGTTTCACTCCTTATCCAGCTTTTCCTTACACGTAAGATTGTAGGAACTTTTGGGGTGGGTAGTTCACTGTTTGCGCTCCCAGGAGGCATCTTAATAGGCTCCTTGCTCCTACTGTTTGCTCCAGTTCTTTGGGCTGGGGTATTCACCAAACTTTGGGAAGTCTCTGTGAAGCAATCCCTCAACAAATCTGCAACAGAGTTACTCGCCCTTCCAATACCAGTCGCTATAAAAAGCCAGACAAAGAGCTTTATAGATGTTTTCGTTGATCTTGCTGCAACAGGTGCTGCTGGGCTACTCCTAATCTTTCTGGTGAATGGATTGGAACTGTCCATAAGGTCTGTAAGCATCCTCACTTTGGGTATTATCGCCTGTTGGCTTTGGGTTGCCTTCAAGGTTAGAGGTGAGTATATCAATTCTTTCAAGTCCATCCTGACTCAAGCAGATAAAACGGCACTGAATGAGCTCCCAGATTTTGCCAATATTTCCGTCATCAATGGTTTAAAAAAGGCCTTAGAATCTGGAACAACCGATCAAAAAAGCTATGTCTTGGACAAAGTACGAGAGATTCCTGACAAGCGATTGTTTGATAATGTGTTTGTCTTATTGCATCATGAGTCTCCAGTTGTACGCACTAAAGCGCTCCAAGCGATCTACTACTTGGAGCATATTGTAGACCTATCTGTACTTGAGCATTTATTGACTGATCCTGATCAGGAGGTTCGCTACAAAGCTTTTGCCCAACTACTGAGACAGAACACAGAAAACCGCATTCTAACTATTCATAAATACTTAACCCATGCTGACCCACTCATAAGTGGAGCCGCATTGGTGGGCATAGCGGAGGAGTGTAGGAACAATGCTGAGATGAAAAAATCACTCAATATTGAGGGACGCATTCGCGAAAAAACAGAGTATCTGAGATTGTCAAATGATCCTAAAGAGCAATACCTCTACAAAGTAATGATCCTCAGGGCTGCAGGTCACGCCAATTTAGAGGCCTTTTACCCGACCATCATGGAAGGTCTATCTGATCTCGACATAAGGATAGTGAAGGAAGCTATCCAATCGGCTGGCTTCACCATGAACGTACTATTTGTATCGGATATAGCCTCTTTCCTAGTGAACAAAGAGCTTAGATCTACCGCACAAGGAGGCATGCTACAATACGGTGTTGGTATCATACAAGAGCTGGTTGAGCTATCAAAAAATAGCCAAACTAAGGCAGAGGTGGTTCATCAGCTACCAGCCGTCTTAGAGTTGATCGACTCAGCCATCTCCGTGGAGACTTTGCTCTCTTTTCTAAAAATCGGTGATGTAGCATTGCGACTGGAAGCATTGCGTTCCCTGAATACGATCCAAAGAACATTTCCACACTTGAAGATTCGCAAAGACGATATCATCAATCACATACTGGAAGAGTCTAACCTCTACAAGTACACATTAGGTATCCTCTATAAGCAAATGCAACTCTTACCTAAAGAATCCGCAAATGAGGTAGCAGATGCACGTCGTAAACTCACCGAAATATTAGAAAGGCGATTGGATGGTACGCTTGAGCGAATTTTCAGATTGATTGGTTTGAGATATCCACCTGAGGATGTCATCAACTTATATCAAGGTATCAAAAGTGTAAACGAGAATACTAGAATGAATGCGGTAGAGTTTTTGGATAACCTATTAGAACCTATCCTGAGAAAATCTTTGGTCCCAATAGCTGAAACAGCAGCATTTGAGACCATCTCCAGAGAGACGATTGAAAGTCTCCATGTCAAAATTCTTGATGAACGCAAATGCTTCATGCTATTGCTTGAAGGACGCGACGCTAAACTCAAATTGGCTGTCTTCGAACTAATCCTAGCAGCTCAAATGAATTCTTGCATTGATTTGATCGAACCATTCTTACAGAGTCCTAACGAGCGGTTGAGGGAGCGAGCTAAACTTTTGGTGGAGAGGATTAAGTAGCTAAGAGCAAATTGGTCAATAGACTCAAGGCATCCGAACTAGCCTATCAATACTAGAAGACAAGGCGGCATGGTCACTGCCGGAGTTTTTCTTTAAGACATTGCTCATGAGGACTACCATATAGGTAGCACCATCAGGATGCTCCACGATTGCCACGGAGTTCATATAGTTATTTTTATTACCAATATACTTACCGCATTGATAGCCCTCTTCGGGAGTACAACTATACAAACTCCCCGATTTGAAATACACTGCAGCTTTGCTCAGCTGAGGTGCTGATGCATATCTAATTCTTCGATCAGTCATGTAGAGTAGTCTTTTGATCTCCAAACTACTAGGCTCATCGATCACTTTGCCCCGCTCCATAGCTACCAGAAATTTCATCAAACCCAAAGGTGTACCGATACTACCTCCCTTACTGGGAATGATTGAACTCGCTCCTCTAGTGAAAAATGCTCCTAACCTCCACTCGTCCTCAGATATCCCCAGCTCTCGCAAAGGCTGATTGACCACTTCATTGGCAATAGTGGACAAAGTAGCACGCGGAGTAGTCGCAAAATATGTATCAGCTTGCTCTTGCGTGAGTGTAGGATAGTCTTTTCCAAATACCCTCATCAACACAGTCTCTCTCCAGCAAACACTCGCAGCTCCATTGTTACTAACCGAAAGCATGTGATCTATCCACTCATAAAGCGTGAATACGTCAGTTTCAGTCACCGTTCGCTTAACCAGTTTGCTAGTTTCAATATTGAAAAAAGGCACCGTATGTTCGTCCTTTATTGCCCATTTCCCAGCAAGCACTTCTTTGGTTCGCAGAAGTTTCTGCCGTTGCTCGAAAGAGTCCGGGTAAATATTACTCAACTCTGTAAAGAAACCTGCAGCCACAGCAATTTTTCCGACGCTTCCTGGCTGGTATTGGCCCTTTTCCTTACGCCCTGCATATCGGATTGGTTTACCCGGAGTGATATTCAACAGGGTTAAACTATAACTTTCATCCAGATTTGGGAATAGTGAATTGATCGAGCGCTGAAATGCGGGAGTCACCGCAGGCAACTCAATCAAACTATCACCTCTCTCGCCCAGCAAGTTGAGTTGGATTTCATTAATAGATTTCTGACCTCCGGCAACAGGCTTTGAGTCTGGGAGCTCTCCAGCCATAATCATCTCCAGTCGCTTCAACCGACGAATGCCCGTGGTGTCATAGCCATCCACTGGATACATACTCGTACCGGCAGAAAGAAGTAATCCACACAAGGTCAACAATACTATTTGTAGTTTCATTTTGATAAAGTTGTACTGCGTAGGATTATTTTGTCATTTTCAAGGTTCGGTGTAATGGATCTGAGGTACTCTGATGATGCTGCCCGTTTGTTTTCTACAAAAGGTCTCACCTGAAACAACCAGATTTTATCTCCTACAAATCCTAATTCCACATCATAAGGACCTTGCATTCCGATAGTACCCAACTCTGTATTGAGTGAAGTAGACATTGATCTTAGTTCTTTTAGTCTACTGGAAGTGAGTATCTGCTCATCAAAGTCGGTGTGTAACTTGAGAACGCCCCCTGTCGCAGGAATGCTCATAAACTCTGGCTCTCTTGCAGGTGAAAGGAGCAGGTTTTCCTGATCACGTTTTAGTAGCCACGTTTCACTCGACTGACCTTCTACTGCTCCACCTACACCTCTATTGAAAGCCACAGTGTTATCCTCTGCGCTTCCAGTTGAAACACCCTTGGTAATCAAGACTCCAGAGCAGTCTGCGTTCACACTAGGAATAATGAGGATTGATGGAAATACATTTTCAGGATTGAGCAGATACTTTTGTCTCCATTTGTAACTGCGCTCTGAGTATGGAGATGCCCAAACGTCTTTGATCCCTTTCAAAATCTTATCCATCGACAGTACGTTGAACAGTGTCAAATTGAGACCAGCTCCAGTGAAATCCTTCAAGTCTTCCATGTTAGTATCACTCCTAATGAAAACCGGTACACTCCCTAGTTCCTTTCCGAAAGTTGATTTAAACAAAGATTTTAATTCGGCTTTAAAACTCTCCTGAAGTGGCATATTCTTGATGGCATCTTGAAGAATTCCGAGTTGACTCAAGACATACTCTTCTATTGCTTGCTCAGTGCTATCAGCATTGGTCATCTGATCTGCAGTCTGAAACGTAGCATTCAGAAATGCCCAATAGCTCATAGCTTTTTGAGGCATAGGTTGCTCAAAGTGCGATTTAAAGATGGAGAAAGGAATAACCAACCCCTCCACTACATGATCAGGAAACATCTGCTTGAGCTGTCCCAAGTTTGCCGCCTTTGGCCCACATACTTTACCAGAACTAGTTGCATTTACATCGCGCAGATTTAAGATCTTAGGATTATCCAATGTCATGAGCTCAACAGGTATGGTGATCTTCTCTTCACTCCGCTCCTTTTTGCTGAAAAGTGCCTTTTCCATATTCACCATCTCGCTAGATGGCTTGATGATAACTGTTCCTCTATTGGATACAGCATAGAAAACAGTGGTGCCAGAATATGGTAAAAGATTAGCTAGATTCTCGGCTGACAGTACAGCATTGGGGATACCAAGGTTCCTAGCCAATAACTGCACATGAGAAACCATGTTTCCTTCGGTCACTGTAGCTATTCCTGCTACGGGCTTTAGATCTGCCGGCGGCCTGTTAAACACATAGATTTTACTGCTGGAGACTTCTACTTCTTCAGGCGATTGATTAGTCACAACTAATTCTCCCATGGCATAGCCCGGGTTCAATCCTCGTGCCGCACTTTGTCCAGCAATACCCATTAGGTTATTAGCAAATCCCGCTTGTTCTGAGAAGAAATCTCCGAGCACAGAGACTGCTCCGCCCAATTGCAGCAAGACAGATGCCCTTACCTTATCATCTATGAATCCGTTGGCCAACGGCTCAAAACCTCCGAAAGTCTTTACAACGTCTTGATAGTGCGAACGCACCATCCCTGCTCCCCATTCCACGCTTCTTCGTGCATTTTCTGAGTAAGTATTAAGCTCCAAAAGTGTGAGCTGACTTTGATTGGTTATCCCAAGAGAACCATTTAGTTGTTCCCATTCCCACATTTCCAGGTATCCAAAACCAGCAGAGGCTTTGGTCAGTGTATAGATTTTGTCGAGCTGACCTGATAAGGTTTTTGGCTTCCACTCCGAGGCTTCCCTATTTAAAAGTACCTCTAATCTGTTGGAGGCATCCATCAAAGACAAACGTATCGATGACTTCATTGATAGATTGATTTCTTGGCGAATGCTTAATGCCGTAGCGGCTAATAAAGCAGCTCTTTTATTTGGGTCTTTTTCCGAAGGATACTCGTCTATCATCTCCTTCATGGTCTTGTTCAATGCCCAAGTATTCGGAAGCTTCTTTAGATACCCTTTGAAATCATTGATGTCCACAGGCTTGTAAAGCACTTCCATTTGCTCAAGCAATTTTGCGAACTGCTCGTTTTGATCCTTGCTGAGTTTATGCTCATTCTTGCGCTGATAGGCTTGGACTAATGCAATGTCTCCTACATCGGGTTGTCCGTGGAGCTTCACGCGCAAATCCATAAAGCCAGATAGCTGATCAGAAAGATCCTTGGAGATTGCACGCACTTCCAAAGCCACATTGCTCTCCGTTGCATGAGGAATATCCTTTGCTACCTGTCGAATCAAGAAAAAATACTGCGCTGCACGTTGACGATCTTCTAGCGTCCAATTCAGGAAACTTACCCCCCAAGCCTCTTCATCTTCTATCTGATAAGCACCCCTGTAAAACTGGGCTTTGCGGTTGATCCATCCATTATCGTTGGCACGTAGGAATTGCTCCATTTGGTATGGCTTCATGCGAGCGCCTTGATTTTCGACATCCCAGAAGTCCGCAATAGCAGTAGTGGATAGGATCTGACCTAAGTAGACATGATTACTCGCACCAAGTGCAATGACTTCATCCCTATATCGCGCACGCTGAACACCGGGCTCAGGGCAACGCTCCTGCGGAGCGACTGTAGATCCGTCTATACAAAACCAACGAATGTCTCGATAAGGGCCTTTCGCCTCGGATTTGTAAGTGCTTACAAGTTTCGCGATAGCTGGATCGGAAAGTTTTTTTGGACTTACTTTTTCTACTTGACCGAACACAACCAAACCAGAAATTACAAGAACCAAATAGAGAAAAATTTTCATATGCATCTTAATTAAGAATAAACTAAGTCCATTTCATAGAACTATCAACCTAAAACCACCAATACCACTTGAATCAGTCTGTAATCCTGACCATGCGAGAAGCAGTGGTGTAACGTTCAGATAGGACAAAGGATGTTCTTTTTGAGGGGCATTTCAGAATATATTTCTCTCATTGAAATTGGTCTCAATAACGCCTCGTGCTAGTACTAGAAAGGCCGACTGCATCCTATGCGGTCGGCCTTTTTTGGACACTCAGAATACTTAGTTTTGGGATTACCTCACCCCAAAAATAATCTTCGCCGTATCACGATAAATCTCTTTACCCGATACGAATATTTTTCTAATAAAGTCAACTGGAATAATCAACAAAGAAAATCCGAATACTTTCACCCACTCGTCCCAATTCAATC
>CAYGPP010000149.1:0-9556 GCA_964351885.1 uncultured Marinoscillum sp. | reverse complement strand
ATCGTATTACCTGCCAAGTCTGAGGTTTCGTTCAGATTTGCCGTAGTGGAGCGAGAGAGATTAGTTGATGGTCAGATTCGCTACAATGTTCTTAGAAAAATGCTTCCGAGCTCTGCTGGATTCACTTTTGTGAGTGATGACGGGGAAAATGTGATGTCCAAGGAACGAACTGCATTCTTTGGTCCAAATCAAAACCAGGAAAGCATCACTTTGAATTGGGACCTGCCTAAAGATCTTATAGGACACGAAGATCAACTGAGGGTTATTGCATTTGTGCAGATAGACAATACGGAGGACACAGAATTGAATGGTTCTATTTTGCAAGCTCATTTTATAGATGTGAATCCTGGAGACAAAACAGCAGTGGAAGTAGTAGGTATTGTAGAAAACAGGCTCTTCAACATTGATGATTTTGCGATATACCCTAATCCGGCCAATAAGCAGTTCAGTGTTCAATTTGAGAATGCGCCTAAATCAAGTATGGATTGGATCATATTTGATCAAGTAGGGCGTGAAGTGATGAAGGGAATTGTAGAGCCTAACGAGCTAGAGATTGAAATTCATTCTGAAGACCTACCTAGTGGGGTCTATCTGATTCACTTTTTCAACGAAGTAGAGAAGTGGCAACCTAAGCGACTGATGATCTTGAGATAATCAATTGGTTCAGCTAGAATACGCTTAGAGAAAATAAAAAAGGACAGCCATTTGGCTGTCCGTTTTTTTGTGGGATCTGTGCTACGATTGAGATGACAAGTCAAGAGGACCAGATGCCCTTGTAATGGAGTTTTCTAAAATATATGATTTGCTTACCCCAAAGGAGCAATGATCCGATTCAACCGCAATTATGCAATAGAGACCTATTGCATAATCAGACGAATTGAAAATCAGTCAGTTACGTATTTTATGAAATACCTATTTGGTAATTCTCCAATGTCTGGACGGTCCGATTTCTACGGTCTATACACGATGCTGGGAACAGCATTTTCGTCAATTATTCATTTTTGTAATGATTAATCCGGGTTCAAGGCAGCTGTTGGTCACTTGATATGCAGATGATGCACGTGCTCTCGTACATGATCGAGTCTTTTGGTAATATGCTTAATGTATTTATTGAGCTCTGTTTCTACTATATAGATTTGGCCGCTATATGAGTTTGCACCTAAATCATTCCTTGACTCATCTGCATTTTTCTCAATGTCTTTTCTGATGTCACATTCTTCATGAAGGAAATGAATCAGGTTTTTCATGCTGTACTGATCTTCGAACTTAGATATTTCTTTAAGCGTTTTCTCAATTTCTTTATCCTTTTTGAATCTCTGAGCCTTAACCAATCGATCATATAGTACAGAGTCATAATGATGAATTTCATTTAGCAACTCTACAATGCCAACTCTATACTCCGTATTAACGCAGAATTCGGTTAGTCCATCGTAACTGTTTAGGTTTTCAGCTTCGGTATCCCAGTTATAAGTCAATTCATCTATGGTTGCTCCGAGCGTCTTAGTCTCTTGAGCTTGAGCGCTAAACAGTAGGGTACTTGTAATTACTATTAGATAGATTCGTTTCATTATTTTTAAATTTTCGAACGGTAAGGCAAACTTCACACCAAATTCAATTTCCACCTCACTTAAAACTCATTATTAAATCGATCAGTATACTATTTTGATAAAATTTATTTGGTATTGTTCCTTTTGAGTTGAGTTATGATATCCTCTAGCCCATTTAACCTGATTTCATACATGGTGTTGAGCAACATGCCAAGTTTCCCGGGAGGCATGCCTTTGGAATAAAACCAGACCAGATACGGTTCTGGTAAATCACATATCAATCGGCCCTTATACTTACCAAATGGCATTTTTGTCTTTACGAGATCATTTAATACTTCTGGATTCATGGTAAAGTATTCAGATAATGTGCGTTCTTGTATTTCAGCCTCGCTAAATTAGGCTCGGTTTTTGAAAAGCTGGTGACAAATACCAATGATATGCGAAAGATAGTAGGAGTTTTTTTAATCGTTCTTTTCTCACTTAATGTGCCGCAGGCCCAAACAAAGTCAGATTATGATTTCCCTCTGGGCGAAGAAATTAAGTTTAAGATTTATTATGGTTGGTTTGGTCTGGGTGAAGCCTCTGTTTCTATTGCTGATGAAACCATAAAGGGCAAGGATGGAGCTGAGTTCTATCATAGTAAAATTGAGGCCAAGACTATTGGACTTTTCAGTTGGCTCGCAGGTTTAAACAATCTTTATTGGGGTCATGTCAATGTAAAAGATTACAAAACCATTCGCTCCGAAATGCACCTTGATGAACGTAAAGGGAAGTTTGATCAGTGGAACGTGTTCGACTATGATCGAATGCAGACGGATGTGAAGATTATGGATTATAGCAGGGATAGTCCAAAAAAGGAGGTTACCGTCAATCTAAATGATAGTACCTATGATCTTCATGGAACTTACATGTTTCTTCGAAGCAAGCTTTGGGCAGGATTTGAAGTAGGGGATAAATTAATCCTCACTAACTATTGGGAGGATAAGCTTTATGATTTTGGAATGGAATATGGGGGCAAGGAGCGAATCAAATTCAATGGGGAGAAAATCACTACCCATAAGTTTTACGGTTTGTTTCCAGTATCTAAGACCTTTCCCAAAGAGAAAGCTGTTGTGGTTTGGATTCTCGAACAAGATGGTATGGGCATACCTTTAGCAGTTGAAGCAGATGTGAAGATAGGAAAGGTACGCCTTGAGTTGAAAGAATATAAAATCAAAGGAGTGGAATTTCTCACTTCAAATTGAAAGTTCCTTCTCCTATAGCCTGGTATTCCCCCTCGAGTCTTACCATCTTATGCTCATAAGTAATTCCAAATTTTCCACCTCGTTTACTCAACTGATAAGCGATCATTTTACTTTGAGATAGTCGTTCACTCCAAAAGGGAGCAAGAGCGGAATGTGACGAGCCAGTGGCAGGGTCTTCCAATTGGTGCACATGCGGTACCAAGGTTCTACTTACGAAATCTGCATTTTCCCCTGGAGCAGTCACTGCATAGCCAAATACAGGGGACTCTCGCAATTTCTCAAAATTTGGTTTCATAGCTTTTACCGATGATTCTGTATCGGTCAAGACGATGTGCTTGTTATTGGTTTGGTAGTGAGCTATTACTGGAATTCCCAGTGCCGCTTCAAGGTGATTATTATTACTAATCTGTTTGGTTACATGAATAGGAGACAGGTTAAGAAAACCAGATTGATCGTCAAGTAATCCACCGGAAATCTCCGTTTCGTTTGCGTAAAACTTGATCAGCTTTGGATCATTCAGCCCTAAGTGTGCAATCGCACACAAAGAACCATGACCACAAAGGCCTATTTCTTGATCTGGAGCAAACCACCTTACTTGCCATTTATCGTTATTCTTCCAAAGGAAGGTTGACGCAGGTTGCCAGAGGTCGGTAGCGATTGATTGCATCTGGTCGGTAGACAATTCCTTGTCAAGCACGAATACTGGACTTGTATTACCTATCAGATCATTTGATAGATCAGTGAATACTCTATATAGCGTGTAAGGGAGCTTTATCACCATTTGTTTCTGTTATTGTATTCCTTTAATAACTGGTTGAGTTGTTTGAAGTCTAGTTTGCCAGAGGTTACTTTTAGGTGTTCCATGATTGCCAATGATTTAGTAATCCGGCTATCTGTGTTTTTTACACTACTCACTATATAGATAAGATTCCTTTTTTTACCGGGAGTTAGTTTTTCAAAGTATTGGCTTCCTTCATGGTCTGAATTAAGAACTTCTTCAAACTCTAGTGGCAATTCCATTCCATACTTTGAATCATCAATGGACATCTTTACTTCAACGGGATCACCTACATCAAGCGAGAGTTTTTCTGCAAGTTTCTTATTGATTAGGATATAGCGATAGTTTTCACTTGGCATGAGTCCACAATGAATGGAAGTCCTTCTGTTGATTGTGCAAATAAATCTATTATGTCCACTTCCTAATAGTACATCAGAGACATTACTCGGCAGGGGCAAATGAAGTTGATAGACTCGTGCATCTAAACCCTCAAATTTGGCTACTTCTGTTGTGAATTCCATTGGCATAAATCTAACAATTATGCAGAAGAAAGTATTTGTCAACCTCTGACAATAAGGGAATCCAAGAGTTCGTTGGTTTTAATGACAAACAACATTAAAAGAAATGAAAAATTCAAATAAGACCAAGGACAAAGAGGATCATGAAAACATAGGAACCTTCCTAGTGAAATTGATTCGTAGGGATTTAGGGATCAATAAGGACAAGATAACTTAGAACTGACCTAAATCTTCGCAGGTCAAACATACATGGGCAAAACGGTCATAAGCATCATAAGATGGGCCAGGTCTACCAAGAATAGTTACAATCTTGTCGATTCTTATTCTATAGTGTTCTGTTTTTCCAATCTCTAAATAGGTACCAGTCGCTGTTTTATTAATATTCAGTAAATGTCCCTCATGACCTTGGAGTTTGTACTTATCATCAAAAAAGTTAATAGTCCCACATCGTTTGGATTCGATGAGCAATATGATCGATTCGATAAAGTCAGGGTCTACTCCTGGATATTTGTCAGGGGAAGAAATTTTTGTTGATTGCATGAGGGAATCTTAAAAGACCAATATTTCTTGTAAATTGATATCCTGATTTGAAGATGAACAACAGCGAAACAAAATGGATTCAGATTTTCAAGAACAAAAATTAGGACATTTTTTCAATCTACTTGATTCTCACAAGAATGGATTCCTCCATGCAGATGACTTTGCGGAAATTGCAGAGAGCATTAGGATAGGACTGAACTATGAGGACGGTGGAAAAAAGCACATTTTTTTAGCAGAAAAAAGCTCGAGATTCTTTCACCAGCTACTACAGGCAATTCCACATAAGGGCAATCAGATCATTACCAAGCAAGAATGGATTACATATATCAAACGAGAGATTATCCTTGGCGAGAATGAAGATGCGATCACTGATTTTCAAGAGTTTATTATTGGTTTTTTATTCGATCTCTTTGATGACAATCATGATGGATATATCTCTACAGCCGAATTTGTCGATATGTTTGTTGTCTACGGCATAGATGTGAAATATTCAGCGAAAGCTTTTATTAAGCTTGATGTTAATAAGGATGAACGTCTTTCTCGAAATGAGTTGATTCATGCATTTGAGACATTCATACTATCTGATGACCCAGATCAGCCTGGGAATTGGATTTTTGGAAATTGGAATTAAATGATCGAACTAAGTGATTAGTTCTCTTATGGCGAATTGATAGCACTCGTATTGGAAGATGGTTGGTTTTAAGGTTTTGTTGTTTTTGGGCTAAGCCAAAAAGGAAGACCCTATCTAGTTCAAGGATATCAAATGAATAAGCAGGTATTCCCAAATATGGCAAGCCAATCAATTTGAAAATTGACAGATAAACCCTATCGAATGCAGCTACTCTTTTGATGAGTGGCTACCTTTTTCTTCGAACACCGCTGATAGCTGTTGCAATTAATGGGTCTTCTGGCCAATCATGTTTTGGGTAGCGGCGCTTCAACTCTTTTCTTACCTCAAAATATGTATTAGACCAAAAGCTGGTGAGGTCTGAGGTGACTTGAACCGGTTTGAATCCCGGTGAGAGCATATGAACCAACAAGGCATTTTTGCCTCTGTTTACAGTTGGAGTTTCTAGCATGCCAAATAGCTCCTGTAGCCTTACGGAGAGGATAGGAGGTTCGCCATCTGCTCGATACAGTAGTTCAATACTAGACCCACTAGGAACTTTAAGCTTAGCTGGGGCGAGAACCTCAAGTTGCTTTTGGGTGTCGTACGATAAGCTGCTGGTTAGTATTTCCTTTAGATTTAGTTTTTTTAAATCTTCGTTCTTTTTGACTTGATTGAGATAAGGTAATAACCACTCGCCATTTGTTGCTAAGAGTGTCTCTGTACTTAAGTCTGGCCAAGATTCTTGAGGATTCCATTTCCTAAGACTTAAAATACGGTTTTGAAGTTGAGATACATCATCGTTGAAGTCTAGCAAGCGTTCACCTTCCTTTTGAATAGCCGCTGATATGGCTTCTACCAATCGAGATTCGTCAGGATCGGGTAGTGGCTTAGATTGAAGAACGATATTCCCTATTCTTAGGTCTAGACTAGCAATTAGCCCTCCGTGTTTTGTGTCCCAAGTAATTACTTCTTGCTCTTTGACAAGAGGCGCTAAGTCTCTCGGGTTGAGGGGAGAGGCAAGAAAAATTTTACCCATTCCGTCTCTGGCGTCCAGATTGGCAACAGCTAACCAAGGATCATGGGCCAAATCATCTCTATGACCAGCCATGGCTAGTTTTCCATTAGCTAGTTGAAATTGTGCATTGTTTCCGGGGCGTGCACAGGCAATTCTCTCAGGATAACCAAATGTGAGGATCAGACCTGTTTCATAAGGGTCAAAAGGATCATTAGAGGCTGCTATATCAAACATCCTTCGATATGATTCTGCTACTTTTTCTATTCGGGAGAATTTCCTACCCAGTCTATTTTCACCTCTGAACCTACGAAGCGTCTCTATCCTCAAATTGATATCAATCCCATCCTCTCGCGTCATAGGGTCTCGCTCTTCCAGCAACGCCGCTATGTCGGTGGCTAATTCAATCTGATCAATATCGGCTGCTTCAATGAGCATATGAGCGATCCTTGGATGGCAGGGGAGTGCATGGATTTTTTTACCTTGTTCAGTGATGGCTCCATTTTTTAGTGCACCTAGCTCTTCCAATAGACTTTTTGCTGATGATACAGCTCCTCTGGGTGGCGGAGAAAGCCAAGTGAGTTCTTGGATATTGGTGATTCCCCATTGTGCCATATCCAAGACAAGACTCGAGAGGTCAACATTGAGAATCTCAGGAAGTCGATTTTCTTGTAAGCGCTCATGCGTCGCTAGTGACCACATGCGATAGCAAACTCCGGGAGACAGTCTTCCTGCTCTACCCGCTCTTTGGTCGGCAGAGTCTTTGGATATTTGAATGGTGGTCAGTCTGGAAAGTCCGGAACGCGGATCGAAAACAGAGGTGCGACCGTATCCTGTGTCTACTACTATTTTGATTCCCTCTATGGTTAAACTTGTCTCCGCTATGGAGGTGGCCAAAACCACTTTTCGTTTGCCATTCTTGTCAGGCATAATGGCTGCAAACTGCTTGTTTTGAGGGAGCTGTCCATACAATGGATGTAGTGCGAATCCTTTGAGTTGTTTTTTTAGGAGTTCCTCACACTTCCTTATTTCACCCTTTCCAGGAAAAAAAGCCAGCACGTCACCTTCATGTTTTTTGGTGGCTTCTACAATTGCCCGTGCTGTCATTTCTGGAAGGAGCATCAAGTCGAGATCGCCATAATACTTAACCTCTACCGGATACTGTCTGCCTTTGCTCACCACAGACGGAGCTTTTAGCAAACGCTCTAACTGTGGCATGTCCAATGTGGCCGACATGATCATGATCTTTAGATCAGGCCTCAATACTTGTTGAGCTTCACGACAGAGCGCCAGCGCTACATCTGCATGAATACTCCGCTCATGAAACTCATCAAAGATTACCAAACCAACGCCTTCAAGAGCATTGTCTGATTGGATCATTCTGGTGAGAATCCCCTCGGTTACAACTTCTATTTTAGTCTTATCGGAGATTCTAGTATCGAATCGTACCCTGTAACCAATAGTTCCTCCAATCTCATCTTCATACATCTGAGACATTCTACTCGCTATTGTTCTAGCTGCCAACCTTCTTGGCTCCAGCATGAGTATTTTTTGATCTTTGAGCCACGGCTCATCTAGCAATACCAATGGTAAAAGCGTACTCTTACCCGCACCTGGAGGTGCATTTACAATCAACGTATTGTTCTCAGAGAGATTGGACTTGACCTCATCAATAATTTCTACTATCGGAAGGTCAAATGAGTGAGGATTGAAAGTCAATTGTCTGGCTTATTCTTAATGATTCAACGGGTAAAGATAATCGAATGCCCAACTGAAGCGTAAGGGCATCGGTGGATTTATTCTTGACTTGGTGCTCTGACTTGGGTGGGTTTAAGAATTTTAATGTCAATATAAAAAGTGCCAAATGGAATCAATGATGCTCCAAGTACGACTATTGAAGTCCAAAATCCCCATTTGTGTATGAAGCTATTTTGAATAGCGATGATCACATATACAATAAAAAGCAATCCATGAGCCATCCCTACGATGTAGTTTGGTGTGGGGAGATCTAGCCAATACTTCAATGGCATGGTGATAAATAGTAAGAGGTAGCTGATACCTTCTATGATGGCGAGTAACCTTAGCCGGCCTATTGGTGTGCGGAATGTCATTGTTTTGGTATGGAGAGATTGAGTTTGTGAAATGCTCTTTCGGACCTGCGCAAGTTATTGTTGATCGTTTGTACTTTCTATGGCCAGGGCTAGGTATTCACGAATATTTTTGGGATTAACAGCAGGAAGACCCAAAAGATGAGTGCAAAGCAATCTCCGTCATTGCTCGTTTTTCTTTCCGTCATTGCGAGCAAAGCTCCCGTCATTGCGAGCGCAGCGAAGCAATCTCTGTCAACGGGAGTGAAGTAAAACGAAACGAAGCAGTCTCTACGATACACTACCGTCTAGGG
This sequence comes from uncultured Marinoscillum sp., assembly GCA_964351885.1. GTDB lineage: Bacteria > Bacteroidota > Bacteroidia > Cytophagales > Cyclobacteriaceae > Marinoscillum. The sequence continues at coordinate 906 of CAYGPP010000149.1, read as the reverse complement.
ATCGCTTCATACTTCGCGATGACGGAAATCGTGTGTGTCCTGACACTGCGAACGCAGCTCCCGTCATTGCTCGTTTTTCTTTCCGTCATTGCGAGCGAAGCTCCCGTCATTGCGAGCGCAGCGAAGCAATCTCCGTCAACGGGAGTAGAGTGAAACGCAGCGAAGCAATCTCCAAAACATAAAATTACCACGCCTCAATACCCATCTAAGCGACATGCCCATGTCACTCTTCTAGCATGCCTATGTCACTTGAGTGAGATGCCTATGTCGCTCGACTGACATGCCTATGTCATTAGGATAAAAAAAACTTTATCTTTTTTTTTGATAAATAGTATTATTCTTAGATTATTGGAACGGTCTTTGTCTCTTAAAAAATTGTCTAGACTTGTCGAAAAGCGCACTCGACATTCGCAAGTTCCAGCCTAGCAAAAGTCTCTCTGTTATCAGCCAGACATAGCAAAGCACCTCTTTGATTGAATCCAATTTATTGGTAAATCTTGATAAAATACTGTTACTAGTATTGTTGTCATATCTGGATTATTCCAATGAACTAATCAGTCCAAACTCTCGGTAGGAAATACCATACTTTGATCTCTGATCTTGGTCTTGATGATATCAGACTTTAGCGCAGCAGCTACTTGTGAAACCCTTAATAATTGTTTCATTTTTAAATACTAAAATCATGTCTGTTAAATATAAAGCTGTTCCAATGGGTACACCAGGTGTACCAGGAGGAGGCGAAATCAAGTACTATGCATCCATTGCCAGAGATGGCAGAGTCGCACTCAGAAGCATACTGGAAGAAATCTCCGAACTCAATGTGGCTCATTCGGGAGCTGTGTTGGCTGTTTTAGAGACCTTTCTTTCACGAGTTCATTATCACTTAGTCAATGGACGAGGTGTAGA
>CAYGPP010000148.1:2497-9583 GCA_964351885.1 uncultured Marinoscillum sp. | reverse complement strand
TCGTTCCTACTTTCCTCATCAAGTCTAATATCCCGACTATTGAAAGCGTGAAACCATACACGCCTTTAGAGTTGAACGGTCGTGATATTTATATCCGTGAGGGTTGTTATACCTGTCACTCTCAGATGATTAGACCATTTAGATCAGAAACTGAGCGCTATGGTGAATATGCCAAAGCAGGAGAGTTTGTCTACGATCATCCATTCCAATGGGGATCAAAACGAACTGGACCAGATCTTCTCAGAGTAGGTGGTAAGTATCTGCACAGTTGGCATTACTACCACATGTTGGATCCTACGAGTATGTCACCTGGATCGATCATGCCTCCGTACCCATGGCTTTATGAGCAGGATTGGGACAAAGAGAGCCTTCAAGCCAAAATCGAGGCAATGCAAACACTTGGTGTTCCTTACGCTGAAGGATTCGAACTGGAAGCTGTAGCAGACGCAGAGAAGCAAGCAGCCATGATTGTGGCAGAGTTGGCTGAGCAAGGAATTAGAGTAGTTCCTGAGAAGGAAATCGTCTCTATGATTGCCTACTTGCAGCGCATCGGAACAGATATTAGCAAACTTGACCTTACCGAAAACCCAGAGTAATCATGCTAAAATTTATCAAACATCATATGGAGACAATAGTGGGAATAGAGATATTTCCACTGATCTCCCTCGTTATATTCTTTGTCTTTTTTGTAGGGCTCTTCATTTATATCGCAAGAGCGAACAAAGATGAAATCAACGAAATCGCTAGAATTCCTTTGGACTCAAAAGAAGTAGATCATGAATAGGACAAAATCATTCACATTTATACTAGCTATCCTTGGCGTTCCATTAATTTCAAGCGCTCAGGAGTCCGCTGCATCGTTTTATGAGCAGAATCAAATAGAGATTGTTTTAAGCGTGGCAGCTTTAGTTGTCATACTGGCATTGTTTTCACTATTTACTGCGCTTTACGCAATGAAAGCGATACTCTTCGATAGGAAATCGGTAGAGGAAAAAGCGGTAATAGCTGCTAAGCCTAATTTCTGGGCTAACCTTTGGAGTAAACTGAACAATTCTGTTCCTATTGAGGAGGAGAATAAGGTGATGACTACTCATAGTTATGACGGAATTCAGGAATTGGATAACAGTCTTCCACCTTGGTGGCTATATGGTTTTTATATCACTATTGTTTTTGGAGTTATTTACCTGATTAATTTTCATGTAATGGGTTCTGGAGATCTTCAGGGTGCTGAGTATGAAAAAGAAATGGCTCAGGCCAAGATAGAAGTTGAGACGTACCTTGCCTCAATGGATAACCTAGTAGATGAAAGTAATGTCACATTCCTTGAGGAGGAAATCGATTTAATTGCTGGTCAGGAGATCTATATCGGTAAATGTTCTGCTTGCCATGGTCAGCAAGGTGAAGGGGGTATTGGTCCCAACTTTGCGGATAAGTATTGGATCCATGGAGGTGATATAGCGTCCATATTCAAAACTGTAAAATATGGGGTAACCTCTAAAGGAATGATCGCTTGGCAAGCCCAACTGAATCCAAAGGAAATGCAGCAAGTATCTAGCTACATCTACACCATGGAAGGAACTAGTCCTCCAAATCCTAAAGAGCCACAAGGAGAGCTATTTGAGCGCTCTACAGGTGAGGAGATGGAAGCTACTGATGAAAAAACTGAAAATGTGGAAGATCCTGCAGTAGTTGAAGCAGGAATGTAATGGAAACACCCGTAGAAGATTTATACAAAGACAAAGAGGCTGAGGAGTCTTATAGAGATCATCTTTCTACTTTAGATTCCTCAGGTAAGCGGATTTGGGTTTACCCTAAGAAGCCAAAAGGCAAATTCACGAGTTATAGACAACTGGTAAGTTTGGTCTTGTTGGCCATACTCTTCATTGGGCCGTTTGTGACCATAGGGGGAGAGCCACTATTACTTTTCAACATTTTCGAACGGAAGTTTATTGTTTTCGGTCAGGTTTTTTGGCCTCAGGATTTTTTCCTTGCAGTGGTTGGGATGTTAACCACTGTGGTCTTTGTTATTCTCTTCACTGTGGTCTTTGGCCGCATTTTTTGTGGTTGGATTTGTCCGCAAACCATTTTTATGGAATTCGTCTTCCGCAAAGTTGAGTACTGGATAGAGGGTGATTATATGGCTCAAAAGAAGCTCACAAAGCAAAACTGGAATCAAGAAAAGATTATTAAAAAGGGAGGTAAGCACTTAATTTTTGTTGCGATAAGCGTGCTAATCATGCACACATTTGTAGCATATATTATTGGGGTGGATAAAACTTGGGCGATGATTCAGGCGGGTCCTTCTGAGGAGATCGGTGGATTCATAGCCATGGTAGTACTTACGGGATTGTTCTATGGCGTATTTAGCCAAATGCGTGAACAAGTCTGTACTCAGATTTGTCCTTACGGAAGACTCCAAGGAGTATTGCTCGATAAGCAAAGTGTAGTGGTAGCCTATGACCATGTGCGTGGAGAGGATAGAAGTAAATTCCGAAAAGGAGAAGTAAGAGAAGATGTAGGCAAAGGAGATTGCATTGATTGTAATCAGTGTGTTCATGTCTGCCCTACAGGTATAGATATTCGCAATGGCACTCAACTAGAGTGCATCAATTGTACGGCTTGTATTGATGCGTGTGATTCTATTATGGATCGCATTGGGAAGCCAAAAGGTTTGGTGCGATATGCCTCCGAAGAGAATATAGTGGAGAAGTTGAAGTTCCACTTTACGGGAAGGATGAAGGCTTATACAGCTGTGCTTTTTGTTTTGATTGGCGTTTTGATTTCATTATTGGTCATTAGATCTGATTTTGAAACAAGCATTCTTCGTACTCCGGGGATGATGTACCAAGAGCGACCAGATGGAAATATTAGCAATCTCTATCAACTCAAGATTGTCAATAAGACGAATGAGGATTTGTCAATTACGTTTGATTTGATCGAGCCAAAAGGTCGCTTGGAAATGGTTGGGAATGATTTAATTTTAAAGAAACAGGGGATAGGAGAAGGCGCTCTCTTCGTAGTGATTGATCCGAATATTTTGGAGAAAATGAGTTCGAAGATTAAGATAGGAGTTTATTCAAAAGGAGAACTAATAGAGACTGTGAACACTAAGTTCTTAGGGCCTGCAATTTGATTGAAGTAAAATATAATAACCTTTTGATATATAATATGTTATGAAGTGGAATTATAGTCATGGTGTGATACTAGCCTTTGTGCTTTTTTGCTCATTTATCACGTATGTTGTGATCAGAGGGTTTCAGCAAAACATTGATTTGGTATCGGATACTTACTATCTAGATGAGCTTGCTTTTCAAGATCAAATCGATCAAAAATCTAACCTTGCCAACAGTGGATTATCACTTGAGCTAAAGCAAGGTAAAGAAGACATTCAAATCCTCTTTCCGGAATCATTTAAGGAAGCGAAAGGCACTGTTCATTTCTATCATCCTTCCAGAGCCATCTTTGATAAGCAGTACACTTTGGCACTGAATGATTCCAACATTCAGACGATCAATAAAGATGATTTGATCAAAGGTCATTTTAAAGTCAAGGTGAACTGGCAAGTGGGCGAAACGGCTTTCTTTCAGGAATCTGAAATGTTCGTGAGATGATAGGGGCGTTGGTGATCGGTTTATTGGGAAGTCTTCACTGCGTAGGTATGTGCGGCCCACTCATGATCACTTTCACCAACGATCGAGGCGGCAATCAACTCTTCTCATTTTCTATTTATCACATAGGAAGGCTCTCTGTTTATGCAGCTATAGGAGTACTATTTGGCGCATTGAGTAATTCCTTGTTGTTCTTTGAAGTTCAGCAACTTGGCGCTGTAGTATTAGGGTTAGGAGTGATTGTGCTTTATGCTGTGCCTGGTTTCCGAAGATCGTTAGAGAGTTGGTATGACCGTTCTTGGTTTTACCAAAAAGTAAAGAAAAAGCTAATAGGCGGTTATAAAACCAAAGGCCGATGGCTTTTTGCTGGTGTGCTCAATGGTTTTCTTCCTTGTGGAATGATCTATTTGGCCGCTGCAGGCGCTATTATGGCTGGGAGTATAGGATCAAGCATTTTATATATGATTGTATTTGGAATGGGCACCATTCCGCTCTTGCTAACACTATTTTTTGTATCCAAGAGATTGTCTTTCAAGCGGTTTAACCTCACCAAGATGATCACACCTGTGGCGATCTTGTCGGGTACTTTGCTAGTATTCAGAGGACTGATGGCCACTGATCCAGATATAGATCAGTTAATCCGCGCACAAGTAGCTAACATGGTTACTGCTTGCGGATTTTAGATTTGCTATTTTTTCCCTTGCTTTTTTAGGCGTTTTTCTTCCTTCTTTTCTTTCGGCGTTTTAAGAGCTTCTTTCTTTACGCTTTTCTTGGCATCTTGACCTTTACCCATTTTTTCAAATTGTTTTTTCCAGTACTAATTTATCTATTTCAGTCAAAATAGAAGCATTATTTCTGATTGAAATTTTAATTTTTAGGATCGGGATCAACTGACTTGTGAAGAACGCCTATTTCATTTTTATCGAGTTTCTTCCGCAGCTCAGAGAGCTCTTTACGCATCATTAGGACCTCACTCAGGATGGTCTCATTCTCATTATGAACAAATTCCTTGATGTGCTTTTCCTCTTCCATCAGACTCTTTCGATGCAGTTCGTTCATGGTATTGACCACAATGGCTATGAATATATTGAGCGTAGTATATGTCGCTATCAGAATGAAAACAACAAAGTAGATCCCTGCAAACGGCTCCACGCTTATGATGGGTCTCGCAATACCACTAGCCCAACTTTCGAGTGTCATCACTTGAAAAAGTGTGAAAATGGTCTTCGATAAAGAACCAAAATATTCAGGGAAAGAAGCTCCAAATAGCGTGTTTCCGATAATCGAAAAAATGTAAAATATAATTAACAGCAAAACTCCAATCCAACCAATACTAGGGATTGAATGTAGAAGCGATTCAATGATCAGCTTTAGTTTAGGGATATTCTTTAGTAACCTCAACGTTCTCACTATTCTCAATGCCCTCAATACAGCAAATGAAGCACCAAGACTAGGCACTATGGAAATCCCGATAATTAGCGCATCAAAGAGATTCCAAGTATCCTTAAAGAACGCCCCTCCATAGGCGTAAAGTTTTAGCAGGATTTCAAAGACAAATATGTAGAGTATGATCTTATCTATGGTGTCGATATAGACACCAAACATGTCCATATACTTATCAGAGGTCTCAAAACCGATAAGCACAGAATTGAGCACAATAAGTGTTACGATGGCTTGCTGAAAAAATGGCTTTTCGATGAAAGCTCTAATCTGAATTCTATTCATAGATTAGTACAGTTTTAAGAGGAACACTTCAATCGAAGAACTGTTTAAGATTGTTTTGTATGGATAATTCGTTTTACTTCTGCTTCATAATCGCCTTGATTGGCACACCAGTGAAATCAAAATGACCTCTTAGTTTATTGATCAAATAACGCTCGTAAGCTTCCTTGATATCCTTCGGGTGATTAGAGAAGAATGCAAACGTGGGTGTCTTAGTAGGTAGCTGAGTGATATACTTAATCTTGATGTGCTTACCACGAACCGATGGTGGTGGATAAGCTTCAGTGTCTTTAAGTAGTTTTTCGTTCAACTCTGATGTTGAAATACGCTTAGTCTTATTATCAGCTACTTTCAGTGCCATTTCTATGGCCTTGAAGATTCGCTGCTTGTTGATCACACTTGTGAATACTACAGGGATGTAGGAGAGAGGACCTAGCTTTTCAGCAATGAGATCCTCGTATTCCTTGGCCGAATTAGTATCCTTTTCGTATAAATCCCATTTGTTGACCATGATCACGGAACCCTTTCTATACTTGTGGGCCAGATTGATAATATTCAAATCCTGAGACTCTAAGCCATTCTGAGCGTCGATCACTACGATACAAACATCAGAATCTTGAAGTGCTTGGATGGCTCTCAAAACCGAGTAAAACTCAATATCCTCCTTCACCTTAGCTTTCTTTCGGATACCTGCAGTGTCAGTTAAGATAAAGTCTTTCTCAAAGAGATTGTAACGTGTGTCTACCGCGTCTCTTGTAGTTCCAGCGATGTTGGTAACAATCGTTCTTTCTTTCCCAAGTAGCGCGTTCAAAAACGAGGATTTACCCACGTTAGGTCTTCCTACAATAGCTATGCGAGGGATATCCGGTCTTTCTACTTCTTCTTCATCTTCGAAATACTCAACAGTAGCATCGAGTAAATCACCTGTTCCTGAGCCACTTGCAGAGGAGATAGGAAAAATTTCATTAGAAATACCCAAACCATAAAACTCATTAGCGCCGTATGACTTCTCTGTGCTGTCAGCCTTATTGGCAACAACAATGACAGGCTTTTTGATCTCGCGAACCACATTGGCAAAGTCCTGATCAAGGCCGTGAAGCCCAGAAATACAATCAACCATAAAAAGCACGACAGAAGCCTCTTCAAGTGCTTCTTTTACTTGTTCTCTGATCGCTCCTTCAAAGATATCATCCGAACCTTCTACATATCCACCTGTGTCAATCACGGTGAATTGTTTGCCGTTCCATTCTGCAAAGCCGTAATGGCGATCTCTGGTCACACCAGATTCGTTATCCATTATTGCCTGCTTTCTTTCGATTAATCTATTGAAGAGAGTGGATTTACCCACGTTCGGGCGTCCTACGATTGCTACTATATTTGCCATTATGCCGCAAAGGTAGACTTTTTCACATGGAAACACTACGATGCTAATTGTGTATTGTTAGTAGTCTGTAGCGCTTTGAATGCATCTTACAACCACTCTGTCCTTTCAAGAAGGTTGAGGCACGAATCCTTTGGGATAATCTTCTTTCTCAGAATACTATTGAACCAAGAGATTCCCTTGTCTTCGCTTCGCAAGAGAATGACATATTGAAAATGATTTTCGGCTATTAAATTATTTTGTCTCAGCAATCTCAAGAATCCCCAACCGTCAATACCCAAACTTCTTCAATTTCCGTTCATCCTTTCGCCAATCCTTCTCGACTTTCACATGGGTCTCTAAGTGGATTTGCTTACCAAAAAAGGTCTCTAATTC
>CAYGPP010000148.1:0-2487 GCA_964351885.1 uncultured Marinoscillum sp. | reverse complement strand
TATAGTTCCTGTTCTTTGCTTGATGCAATACCTAGCTTTTTTATGGGTTCAGATTTCTTACCAATCAAGATCCCTTTTTGACTATCTCGCTCTATGAAGATCTCAGCTGAGATGCGTATGATCTTATCTTCTTCTTTGAATGAAGTAACGACCACTTCCGAGCTGTACGGGATTTCCTGCTTGTACTGCATGAAAATCTTCTCACGAATAATCTCTGCGGTGATAAATCGCTCGGACTTATCTGTCAATTCATCTTCAGGAAAATAAGGAGGATGGATGGGAAGGAGTGAAACGATTTTCTTTTGTAGCTCATCTACACCTTCACCAGTAGCAGCAGAAACCAAAATGGGCTCAACCCAATCCACTTCTTCTTTCCAGTAATTAGCCTTATCAAATGCTTGTGATCCGGAACCAAGATCCGTTTTGTTGATGATAAACAATATTGGAAGACCTGTTTTCTTGGCGATTTCGAGCCACTGGGCATGATCGTTTTTTTCTCCCAGTTCTACCATGAAGAGAATCACATCAGCATCCTCCAAAGATTTTTTTACGAATCCCATCATGCGTTCTTGGAGCTTATACGATGGATCAAGCATTCCCGGAGTATCAGAATAAACGATTTGATGCTCATCGGTTGTCACTATCCCAAAGATCCTATGACGGGTCGTTTGTGCTCTATTGCTGACGCTAGAGATGCGCTCGCCGGTCATTTGGTTCATTAGTGTGGATTTACCCACATTGGGCTTACCCATTATTGTTACAAACCCTGACTTGAAATTGCTGATGTCTTCCATTTGGTGGCAATTTCGGCAATTCTGAAGCGCTTTAAACTTTTGTTTGGTAAATAATTCGACTAAGTCAACTGAGAACGTCTAAAAAAACACCTCTGGTTTAACAATTTCAATATTCTATCATTATCAATACTACGTCATCAATTTTCTATGAGCTAAACTATAGTACTCCCGGTAATTAGGTTTGGGGGAATAGTGATTAGTCCATTCAAGACCGATGGAGAAGAATTTCAATAGGTGAAACTTGTAGATAAAAAGACAAACTGCCGACAGCCTCCTGGAGCAGATGTTGATGCCGTAGCAGCTATAGTCTCAACCAATATAAGAATCCCTAAAAGAAGACAAGAAATAGAAAATCCGATTTCTTTATTACAAGGCTTGAAGGCTAAACAAGTGGTGCAGTTAGCTACAGGTAATGACCCTGATAAGTGTCTTAAATGTGACCGTGGTAATCTTATGCCCAAGACAATCCTTGACCCTGTGTAATGTGCTATAGAATCACTCGATCTTTGACATGCTGTATTGATCTTCCGGCCAGCGAAAGTGTGGCAGGGGATACTATGTGCAATCCTATCTTTGAAACGTCAGGTATGTACTATTTGCCAGCCTTTAGAGGGAAAAATCAGTCATTATACCTCGCTAACAACCAATCGTGAAGCCTCACAGATACTAACTACTCCCATAGACACAAAGGAGCATCGACTAGGTCCCCGTCATACGTAGTTTTAATTGCGTCCGGCTAGGATAATTTATCCCAATAAACGATTAATAAACCGCCAAGTGTATCTTTGGATAAACTAGTCTTAAAACACTATAATGTTGTATGCTATGCGAGAAGGTTGAAATAAAAACCAGAAGAACACAAGAAGGAAATGCAAAAGTAATTTTCAGAGGTTTCGATTTTGATTATTGCCTTTATGTTGAATTGAATGAATATTTTGAGCCGGTCACTATAGTAAAAATAGTAGTTGCCGAAATATTGAATAATGTTGATAATAAAGGTGACCGTTTATCAGTAAGGAAACTTAAAACGAAAACTAATAACGATAAGAAATTTTAAAAAATGCAAGAATTAGACAAAGACACCTTTTTACGGAGCTTCAAAGTGCTTTCAAATCAATCCTTTGATTTGTTCCTTGGAGCAGGTGCGTCTATTTCATCAGGCATTCATTCAGGTAGCGATTTAGTTTGGCAATTGATACGAGAGTTGTTGAGTGTAAGCGGAAAAATAAATGGCAAAAAGTTTCAAGACTTAAAAGTTGAGTCCAACAAAAAGATCATTCAAAGCCACTTTTCGGAAGAGGATGCAAAAATTTCCAATCCCTATTCATATTATTTTGAAAAATGTTATCCTGACCCATTAGTAAGGCAAGAGTTCTTAACGAGTTTGGTAAGAGATAAAAAGCCTTCGATTGGCTTTATGTGTCTTTCGGCATTGGTGAGTCAACAAAAGATAAACACAGTTTGGACAACCAACTTTGATGACCTCATTGAAAGAGCCATCAGCAAAATGGATATAAGCTGTCAAGTAGTTTCACCCGAAAATGCCAAATCAGTTCAAAACTTCAAAAGCGATATTCCTACGATTGTAAAACTCCATGGAGATTTTCGCTATGATGCTTTGCAAAATACAGATGCCGAGTTGCAGAAATTAGAAGAAAATCTGCACAACTATTTTTTAGAAGCTGCTATACAA
>CAYGPP010000147.1:0-9703 GCA_964351885.1 uncultured Marinoscillum sp. | reverse complement strand
TTTTCAATTTCATCGTTGAATCCATATGGTATTGCTATCTTTAATGATGAAGATGTGGATATCAGATCAAATTGCGATTTCATTGAAGAGAATATTAAAGTACAAGTCATTAATATTGAATCAAATAGAATTTTTGTAAACCCTATAAAACAGAAAAAATGAGTGTAAATATTTTGACCATCGTGTTGGTCATTTTCTGCGTAATTGGATTTTTCGTATTGATCTACTACATACCAGTAGGTCTATGGATCACCGCGCAAGTAACTAATGTAAGAGTTGGCCTAATCGAACTTTTCTTCATGAGAATAAGAAAAGTGCCACCTTCAATCATCGTTAATTCATTGATTACAGCTACCAAGGCTGGACTAACGGTACAGGAAGACGAAGGTGGCGCACGAAGGCAATTACGAACACAAGATCTCGAAACTCACTACCTCGCTGGAGGTAATGTGCCACAAGTCATCAAAGCATTGATCTCTGCTGATAAGGCGAATATCAACCTAACCTTTAAGCAAGCTACGGCGATTGACTTGGCGGGTAGAGATGTATTTGAAGCAGTTCAGATTTCCGTAAACCCGAAGGTTATCAATACACCTTCCGTAGCGGCTGTGGCAGCTGATGGTATTCAGCTAGTCGCCAAAGCAAGAGTAACTATCCGAGCCAATATCCAACAATTGGTTGGGGGTGCAGGGGAAGAAACTATTCTTGCTAGGGTAGGTGAAGGTATTGTGACCTCAGTAGGTTCCGCTGCAAGTCACAAAGAAGTATTAGAGAATCCCGATAAAATCTCAAAACTGGTACTGCAAAGAGGCTTAGATGCTGGCACTGCGTTTGAAATCTTATCTATTGACATTGCCGATGTAGATGTGGGAGCCAATATTGGTGCGAAACTTCAAACTGATCAAGCATCTGCTGACTTGAAAGTGGCAGAAGCAAAAGCTGAAGAAAGACGTGCAATGGCCGTGGCTGAAGAGCAAGAAATGGTAGCGAAAGCACAAGATGCAAAAGCGAAAGTAATCTTAGCTGAGGCTGAAATTCCGAAGGCTATTGCAGATGCTTTTAGAAGTGGCAACCTAGGTGTAATGGACTATTATAAGTTCCAAAACATCCAAGCGGATACTGATATGAGAGAATCTATTGCTGGAACCGGCAAAAAGAAAACTGCAAGTACTAAGAAGAAAGGGGAGTAATATTTCCTACCACCAAGTATAATAGAAAAGCCATCTCGTTGAGATGGCTTTTCTGTTTGGTTTCACTAGGCTTGGTTCTCAATTAGTACAAGCTAAATTTGATTACTGCTGACTTACCAAATCGGTCTTTTTTTGTTCTACCTCAGTCTTCAAGGCAACATTCATTTTCTCAAAATTTGTAGCGGTCTCATCCCCAATTTTCCTGAGTATCATTCCTGAAAAAAGTCCGCTGAACTGTTCATCCTGTGTAAGCAAGACTCGGTTTGGGCCAACTTCTTCAATTAAAAATCTGTGACGACCGTCAAATAAGCCTGGTATATATAAGTGCCCTAACCATGTAAATTCTTTCTCTTTTCGAACCACTTGTACTTTAGGCTTAAAGACCATCTCCTTATCCCCAGAAATCATCGTGTTTTTGATCTTAGCTCCTTCTATTGCTTGTCCTTCGCTTTGGATGATAAATGGATTCCAATTCTCCCACTTTTCTAGGTCTATCAGTACACTCCAGACTTCAGAAAGTGTCCCTTCAATTTCTATTGATGTTTTGATGGTTTTGTCAGGTTGTGAATACGCCATGGATTGCAAGATTAATAATGTAGTTGTGATTAGTGTTTTCATAGTTTCCTTTTTTGATTAGGTAAAGGTCTATGAGCACAAGCGGCAGATACGTTAACAAAAGATAAGAAATTAACCTTTCGCAATTCTCTTTCTAATTCTGCTAAGCGAAACAGGAGTGATTCCTAAAAATGAAGCAATCATATGCTGCGGAACACGACGCACCAGATCTCCTGACTCTTTAAGAAATTTTAAATAACGCTCCTCAGGACTGTCAAGTACAAACGACGCATAAAAGCTCATCAGGTGTTGCATGCGCATTTGAGTAAGTCTCAAGCCTACCTTGGTTAAGCTCAAGGAGCTTTCGAGCAAATGCTCCATGGCTTCTCTACTCACCTTTAATCCTTTGATAGGCTCCAGACTTTCAAGAACAAGACTGTTTGGCTTTTCGTCCACATAACTATCTATAGACCCAGCAATCATATTTTCTTTGAAAAAGAACAAAGTCTTCTCTTCTCCATCCTTGTAACCATATAGCCTTGCCAAACCAGCATTGATAAAAAAGAAATGATCTGCAACTTTCTGGTATTCTAGCATCTTCTCCTTCTTAGAAAAAGTCACAGGTAAAAATGCCTTGCGAATAATTTCCTTTTCTTCCGCTAATAATGGCTGGAATGATTCAAAGGTGCTTTCGATCTGATTGTAAGACATCCTACAAACATAGAAAAAGCAGAGATGAGAAGTTACTCACCAATCAACACAAAAGGCGCCCAATAATAGGGTTGGCTAAACTCTGGAATATTAATCAAAGCGAGTTTAGCTTCTCTGAGAGCTGCAGCTTTAGATTTGCCAGCCAAAATATTGTCGTAAAAATCCACCATCAATTTCGCCGTACTTGCATCACTAACCTTCCACTGAGACACTAACAGGTTCTTTGCGCCTGCAAATAAGAATGCTCTGGTAAGTCCAACAATACCTTCTCCGTAAGCAAACTTTCCCAGTCCCGTTTCGCAAGCACTAAGCGTTACCAAATCAGCAGCTATTTCCAGGTTGTAAATCTCAGAAGCAAACAGAATACAATCTTCTTTGGAAGTCTCGTCCTGACTAAGAAAAACTCCTGAATAAGCAGGTATAGCTTCATTTACAAAACCGTGCGTTGCAAAATGAACATACTGATAGTCTTTCAAAACACCCGATTTGATAACTTCCTCCTTTGCGTTTTCAAATAGATATGTCTTAGAAACAAACCCACGTTTCTCAACCAAAGCATCAATTCCGTCCACTTCAAACTTCGTTCCGGGCAAAGCCGAGATGGACAACCCATTCCGGCTAAAGCCTCTCATATCTTCGGTGCTAACCGCTCTGGCTGCTGAGAATACTTCTCTCGCCCCACTGGTCAATGTGTTGTTATTTGGATCAGAAAAAACTGGAGCGAATGCCAGCATGGCATTGTTCTTTTTAGTGTTCGTGGTTTCCTCTATCACACTAGATAACGTCATTGAATATTGATAGTGGATATCAAAATCTTCAATCAGATACTTCCCATTTCTCTTAAGTGATTCAAAAGGGAAATAGTTGAAGGAGCCTTCAGGAACTATCGTGATATCAGCAATTTCAAGCTTATTTTTAATAAAGTAATTCTCCACATCTTTCATCAAAAGATCATAAAGCCTGTTTCCTACAAACTCTACAGCAGTGTTTGATTTGAATATAATTGCATTTCGAATGGCAGTGACTAACTGATCAAATTTTTCATCATACTTCTTCGAAAAGACCTCAAAAGAGTTCTTGGTAATCACGAAAGTATGTAAGGTAGAGTCACCAGCGGCAAATTCCACCACTGCTTGTCCGTTATCCATTTTATTCTGAATGTCAGCTAAGGTGATTATTTCAAGACTACTATGTACTTTAGTGTATTGTTTGTTACTCCTCAATTCGGCTAACACTTTTTCTTGCTCTCTTTTTAGTACGAATAATTGCTCAGATAGTCGATCTTGTTTCTCTTTATCAGCATGTCCCACTTCCTTAAAAATCAATTCGTTAAGCCTTTGTGTCGCGAACTTAATTTCTCGATCTCTAGTTAAGAGTTTTTCATCTACACCCGCGAGCGCATTGACATTACTCTCCTTGAGTGCGCTTATCAATACATTAGATTTCGAACGTTCTGCAAAATAAAATGCCTCTTCTTTATCTTGTACAGCACCACTTACCGCGTATTTAGCCAGAGCATTTTTGATACCCACATTAGTCATTAGGCTTTTCCAAATTCCAAACTCTAATCTGTCTACATCATTCAATATTTCCCTCTCCGCCTTTACTAATTCAGCATCTGCTTGAGTAAGGTATTTGCTCGCCTGAGCCAAATATTTGGTATCATCACTTTTAATGAAACTCAAATAAGCAATATCTACCAACTGAACCTGCGCAATAAAATACAATACGCTACTTTCTGTTCCCTCCTCATTTTTATTCTCTTTCAAAGCTAATTGTGCATACTTAAGTGCCTGCACTAAGTTGCCTTGATCAGAATTCGCAGCAGCAAGACTCAAATTGAGTTTAATCTTTGAGATCGTACTTGCGGAAGCAAATTCATTTTCAAGAATAGCACGGGCATTTTCAAAATTCAAGATGGCCTGATCAAACGATCGCTGCTTGAGGTACAGATTTCCAGCATTGACCATTAGCTCTGCAACCATGATGCTTCTTTCTCCCAAAATATTTTTACGGATCTTCAATGCTTCATTAGTTGAAGCTAGCGAAGCATCAATGTCATCATTCATCAATTCTGCTAGCGCTCGATTTTGGTAGATTGTGGCTATTAATAAACTATCTTTCAATTCGCTATTTTGACCGGTCTTTAAGGTGTTGTTGAAAATCTCAATTGCATCAGGGTAGTTCGACTTCCCATATTCTACTAAGCCAAGGTTCATTTTAGTGGTAATAACCTCCGGATGATTCTCATCCAAGACTTGTAAGTACAATCGAATCGCTTCTAAGAGATACTCTTTTGCTTGTGTGAACTCTTGATAGTCAAGATATGATACTCCTAGATTATTATAAACCGTAGCAAGATCAAGACGGTCAATTGGCTCAATTGATTTGTAAATGGCTAACGCTTGTTTATACAATTTGAAAGCTTCATTAGTGTTGCCCATACCGTGTTTAACTATTCCCAGTGCATTCAAATTATCAGCCATTTGTTCTGAATCATCTCCATATAACTGGATAACCAATATTTCATGCTTTTTCGAATAAGCCAATGCCTCCGAATAGTTGGCTAGATTGGAATAACCTATTACTAAATTGTGAAATATGCTAATCAAACCAACGTGAGAATCTCCATTTGCTGACCGCTGAATTTCCTCAGCGCGTTTCAGTGCTTCTATTTCTTCTAGATATTCACCTAGTTTTGAGTAGGCATTTGCGAGATTAACAAGGCTTTCAGCGACTTCAGGATGATTTTCCCCGAATAAAATCTCTTTAATCGATACGATTTTTTGATAGTCAACTTTTGCTTCATTGTATCGCCCTTGACGGTAATGGACATTCGCAATATTGGTTTTAGTTTGAACTGATTCTTTAGAATCTTCCCCAAATATCCTCAATCTTGCCTCTAGACTTTCTTCTAAATAATCTAACGCCTTTTCGTAATCTCCCAATTGATTGTAGATGGTCCCAATATTATTCTCAATAAAAGCTTTAGTGCCTAAATCACCGTCGTTAAATTTCAGGTTAGCTATCATCGCTTCATCTAGATATTTCAATGCCTCTGAGTTTTTTCCTTGAGCATCCATGACTCTCGCAATGGCTATGAAAGATTTCGGAATATCTAATTCATAATTACCCGTCTTTAACGCTTTTGACTTCAAATAATATTCTAAAGCCATGTCATAGGATCCAATGTTTTCACTTACTTGAGCCATATCCTCATAGGGCTGAATCAGTTCAACACTAGATTTACCCACTCTTTTGAGTTGAAACGTGAGGTGTTGTTCGTAGTAAGTCTTTGCCTCTTGATATCTCCCACCATCGTAAAGTACATTCCCAATATTCCTAAGCAAGTCAAGGGTCTTGGGATGCCTATCTCCGAACAACTTCCTCATCAATGCGTAGGCCTGCATGTTATAATCTCTAGCCTCTTCCGTTTTATTGAGTGCAGCGTAAGCATTTCCCAGTTGCGAAAGATTCAATGCGTATTCTTCACTTTTATTTCCATAAAGTTTATCTGTCAAACTCAAAGCTTGAGTAAAGTAATTTTTCTGATTCCCGGCATCCTTCACATGCTCATATGCAATGGCTAATGCTAACAATGCAGACCGATGATCATCAGTGCCTTCACCCCATAGCTTTAGCTTAATTTCAAGACTTTTCAAGGCAGTGTTAACTTCCTCAGTATAATTATGAGAATTACTAGCTACAAATGGCATTGAAGCATATACCCAATCAGTATAAGGATGATATTTCCCCAACTCTCTCTCTAGAATAATGGCAGCCTGCTTATAAAAAATGAGCGCAGAATCATACTCTCCCAAATAATCGCAGGCATATCCAAGGTTGGCGTAGATTTCAGCTATTACAACAGGTTCCTTTTCTATACTTTTCATTTCTAGGGCAGATTGATAAAATAGTTTGGCTGTATCGTAGCTCTCGTTATAATGATACAATTTGCCATAGCCAGTGTAGAAGTCAGCCGACTCAGCAGATTCTTCACCAAACTTTTCTATTGCAATTCCTGAACCTTCAAATAAGTAATCTAGGGCATCATTTATCCTATCAAGCTCAAAGCACGACATGGATAGGTAATAATATGATTTTATCAGCTTTTGCTGATCCCCTGTATTTCCTTTCGTAATGACTTGTTGAAATCCATTTACTGCGCTCGTGTACTGAAAGTTATAATAGTCCTCAACTGCTTGAGCATAGAAATTATCCAGACTTTGAGCGGAAAGGGTGATACTGATAATAAATAAGTAAAGACCTAGAAAGTATCTCATATGACAGTTTTGAACAAGAAAGGCGGATAATTATCCGCCTTTTCTAAATATTGTATGCTAAATCTTACAACGCCAAACCAGCCCTGAATCCAAAGTAGTTTACAAAGTCCCCCCTGTTTACAAACAGACCTCCTTGAACAAACTTCCAACGGGCATTTACACCAAACCTTGTGTATTTTGACTTCCCAAATGATGCTTCTATTCGATCGCTTGCTACTCCTTGAAAACTCATCATAAATTCCGGACCAATCTTTATCCCAGCCACATCAAAGATATACCTCGCTCCCACTGGAATATTAATATATCCTAAACCTTCAGAATCTTCCTTCAGTCCTATAACTCCCATTTCTGCGCCAAAGTGAATATGGAATGGTGATAAGGGTCTGAATGTCCAAAGAATTTGTGTCGAACCAGAGAATGTAACAGTATCTGGATTAGCAAAATTGTATTGAATATGCCATTCTCGCAGGTTTTCTTCCTTTACGAATGCAGCACCTACACCCATTGATCCTCCGAATGGAGCCGTACCATAGCTGTTGATATATGGATTAAAACGCTTGTAGATGTAATCGTCAAGATCATCTACCTCATTGAAGCCTCCAAAGTTAAAACTGCTATTGTTTGACTTGGTTGAAGTAGGTTGAGATTTATTAGTATAAGAAGTCTTGTTGGTTTCATTACCACAATCCGAGCCACTAGGTAAGCCACCAGCCTCAGCTGCTTTTCTAAACTTCTCCAATAAGTCTGCTTGTACAGAACTTCCTGCAGCAAGTAATGATTCTTCTTTCAGACCATCATATTCTTCATTCTCAGATATTTCATCGGCTCCTTCTCGTTGTAGTCTTAGACTGGTTATTTGGAGCTCTACTCTCCTGTTTTTCTGACGACCCTCTTCAGTTTCATTATCGGCAATAGGTTGGCTTTCACCGTAACCTACTGCCGAAATTCTTGCCTCGTTGATTCCTTTTTCTACGATGTACTCTTTTACAGAGTTGACTCTCTCTTGAGAAAGATTCAAGTTCGCTTCGTCCGACCCTACATTATCGGAGTGGCCTCCAAATTCAATTACTATTTCACTGCGATTCATTATATCATACAGTTTATCCAACTCAACCTTTGAATCCTCACGTAGTGATGCTTTTCCGAAATCAAAGAAGATGTTTTTCACTTCGAACTTTGCACCAACTTTAATCCTAGTTACACCATGATCCTGAACAACTTCTCTTTGATTTTCTAGTTCACTTAAATACTCATACTTCGCATCCTTCAGTATTCGTTGAATCTCTAAAGCATCTTTATTATAATTGCTTGAGACGCCTATTAAACTTTCGAAATTATGGAGCATATCTGCATTTTCATTTGCTCCTAGATAATTCCCAAAATCTACTGTGTTCGATTCCACTCTCCCCTTCAATTCAACCAATAAACTGTAATCCTCACCCAATACCTCTTCAAATGATTTCTTCTTAAAATACTTCGAAGGATCAGTAAGGTCCAATACCGTGCTGTAATAGAGGAATCCTTTCATATCTATGACTACTTGATACTTTCTAAATGAAGGTAGAGACACAGCGTATTCACCTGATTCATTATCGCTGATTGTTTTAGCCACTTCTTTACCATCTTCCATATCGTAGTATTTTATTACAACAGCGGCTGCCGAATCTTTTTCGTCTAATACTGTACCATATACATGGAATAACGCTTCAGGTCTTATACTTGGCGGAAGAATAAACTCGAAAATATCATCCGACCCATCTGTCTCGATTCCTCCTGAACCTACGATATAAGCTCGTGATCCTGACTCAGGAATAGAGAAGTATGTATCGCCTGCAAGGGTGTTAATATACTTCCCCATATTGACCGGTTTAGACCAATTTGTCCATGAATCATCAAGTCGTTTTGATACGAAAAGATCATAATCACCAAATCCAAAATGTCCATCGGATGAGAAATAAAGTGTTTTCCCATCCGCAGCTAAGAAAGGCGTTCTTTCATCTGATTTCGTATTGATCGTATTACCCAAATTCACCGGTGTTGTCCAACCCTCATCCGTGAGTTCAGATAAATATATATCCGCTTCACCCAATGCTCCTTCTCTCTTAGAAGCAAATAACATGAATCTACCATCAGATGATAGGTTCGCCTGAGACTCCCAAGCATTAGTATTAATATCACCCCCTAGATTACATGGAAAAGTCCATGAACCATCAACATTAATTGAATAAAAAAGATCACCAGACCCAAAAGATCCTGGATAGTTACCAAAAAGAATAACAGCATTATTGTCAGATGAAATTGCTTTCAGGGTTTCATGAGAATCTGTATTGAAAGCATTAAAAGCCTCAGGGGTTCCCCAAGACCCATCCTCTTTTCTGTTAGAAAAAAATATGTCTTCACCTCCCTTACCTCCGCTTCTATCATAACCAACAAAATATAGAACTTGACCATCCTTTGAAATTAAAGGAGAATACTCGTGATCCTTAGTGTTCACTTCAGTTACCGGTCTTAACTCTACTGCATCATCATCCCTACTCAGAAGTGTCAACAATTGATTTGCTAATGTTAAATCAGCGCTCGAATACTCTTGCTTGTATTTATCAAGTGCCCCAATGGCCTTTTCAAACTGTTTTAAGCCAAAATAGCTCTTAGATAAGTTTAAATACTTTGATGGATCCTTCTTTACTTCAAATTCATAATATCTTGAAGCATTATAAAAGTCCGACTCTTCGAAGTAAGAATCGCCATCCTGTCCGTGGGATGAAAATCCTAAAAATAATAGAACAATGAAAAAATAGTAAAGTCTCATCTCAAGTTTTAGTTAGTATTAGACAAAACAGCTCTATTTTTTTATTAATATCAATACCATGTAACACGTATATTACAAATAGGCATCTTTGAAATTATAAGCACAAAAAAACCCTTATCAAATTAATGATAAGGGTTTAGTTTAAAGACTGGCGA
>CAYGPP010000146.1:0-9709 GCA_964351885.1 uncultured Marinoscillum sp. | reverse complement strand
CTGAAGGAATGTCCTAGCATTGAGTTGGAGGACATCATCCTTATACGCTACATTAGAAGACATAGCGATCACATTCGGCAAATCTAGAGGGAGTCGCAGAATATCCAAACCATTCATTTCTGGCATCTCAATATTCAAAAGTAAGACATCCGGTTTTTTCTGTTTGATAGCGTCGATACCTTTTATAGAACTCGTAAAGGAATGAACGGAACATTTCACATCAGAACGATTGAGAATTCCCTCTAACCACATGATGCAAATTGGATCGTCATCTATGGTCATTATTTTAAGTTGTTTATGTAGCGGCAAAACGCTGCAATAAAACAGTATAAACAGGTTGGTCACCCAAAAATAATGGCTCAATTAGTAAAAACCTTCGGCAAATAATTGAGCATCCTAATAATCGAAATCCAAGCCGAGTTTATCCTTGAGCTCTTGGAGCGCTGGATTTTGCTGAACCATATATTCAAATTTCTCTCTTGATGTATAGAGATTTTTTGTGGACTTAATTTCCGTGACTTCTTTTCGAATATGAAAAACCGTGTTGTCCAGATGTTTTTTGAGATACTGCGAAAGATCTTGCTCACACTTCTCCAAAATGCTGATCTCTAGCTGACTTTCCAGATAGATCGTGATGACGTCCTCATCAGTCCTTTCTAAGCGACGATCTAAAACGAGTTTTTCTGTATCGCTAGCGCCATTCTCCAGTCGTTCCTTTTTGAATGAGGCCCAAAGCTCCTGTACTTGTTCATTTGTAAAAGGAGTTGATTTATCTTCCAGCAAAGGCTTCTTCTCAACCTCCTCTTGTTTCTCTGGCTTACTTCGTATTAGGCTTGGAGTTTCCTTCTTTTGATTGTCTACCAAAGAATCAGGTAGCTTGATCTTGGGAGTTTCAGGAATAGGTTTTTGAGGTTCCTCGGGTTTCTTACTTATTAAAGGTGATGTGGCAGGAGTGGTAGATATCTCCTTTTCAGAAGTGGTGGTATCTAAGCTGTCACTACTTTTTTTTTAAACTCAGAGCCAGCGGATAATTTAATCGCACGCTCCATTTGAGTCAGTTTCATGAGACAAAGCTCAATATGTAATCGCTGATTTTTGCTCTGTTTATAACTCAAGTCAACTTGATTCATCAAGTTCAGACCCGTCAATAAATAAGAAGAAGAAACCGCATTGGCTTGTTCTTGATACTTGTCTTTGAGGTTTTCTGGGGCTTCCATCAGCTTGAGTGTCTGTGGGTTTTTGCACACAAGTAGGTTTCTGAAGTGATCTTCCAGACCGACCAAAAAATTGTGTCCGTCGAAACCATTCTTCAGAATCTCATCAAACAACAATAATGACCCTGACATGTCTTCTGCTGTGAAGAAATCGACCAATTTGAAGTAATAGTCGTAATCAAGAATATGGAGATTTTTGATTGTATTTTGATACGTCACCTTGTTATCCGAAGAGAACGTCACGATCAAATCAAAAATGGATAAAGCATCTCTCATCGCTCCATCAGCCTTTTGAGCGATCAAATGGAGAGCTTCTGGTTCAGCATCTACCCCCTCTTTCCCCGCAATCTCCTGCAGCTGCAATACCATATCATTGATCTCGATTCTATTGAAATCGTAAATCTGACATCTCGAAAGAATCGTAGGGATTACTTTATGCTTTTCCGTAGTAGCCAATATGAAAATGGCATAAGAGGGAGGCTCTTCCAATGTCTTCAAAAAAGCGTTGAACGCCTGATTGGAAAGCATATGAACCTCATCTATGATATATACTTTGAATTTTCCTTCCTGTGGTGGATAGCGAACTTGATCAATCAGGTTTCTAATATCCTCCACTGAGTTATTAGAAGCGGCATCAAGTTCGTAGATATTGAAGTTTCCACCAGCTGCATCACCATTCTCCGCTTCAAACCCGTTAACCATTCTAGAAAGAATCCGAGCGCAAGTGGTTTTACCCACTCCTCTTGGCCCACAAAACAGTAGCGCCTGAGCTAGATGATCATTATCAATCGCATTTTTGAGCGTAGTAGTAATGTGTCCCTGCCCGACTACTTCATCAAAGCCAAGCGGACGATACTTTCTTGCTGATACTACGAAACTTTCCACAGCGGAAATTTAAGACAATTGCTTAGAATGGTGACAACTTTTCGAATGAATCTGAGAATTGTTTTGGTGCATTGCGCAATATCGATTCAAGCTTGTATTCCAAAGGAATAATGATTGTTCTTTTAGACCAAACAAGTAGGTTCTCGTATATTTCTAAAAAACTTTGAAACCACACGCAACTTCTGGTGCAATCCCTGCATCTACCTTATGAACACCAACGATCACATGTTGCGAATCAACAAATCAAATACTGAAGAAGTACTTCTCCGAGATTGCATTAAGCGAAAGCCTAGTGCGCAGAAGGAAATGTATGATCGATTTGCTTCAAGAATGCTCGGTGTTTGCATGAGATATATTCATGATAGAGAGGAAGCAGAACATGTGATGATTGGAGGAATGGTGAAAGTGTTTGATAAGATAGAGCAGTTTCAGTCAGACGGTAGTTTGGAGGGTTGGGTTAGAAGAATCATGGTCAATGAAAGCTTAATGTATATCCGAAAGCACAAGAATATGTCTTTGGAAGTGGAAGTAGAAAAAGCTGAATTCGAACCTGATTATCAGACTTTGGAGAGTAATCTCGAAGCTGCAGACTTGATGAGCCTGATCGCTGAATTACCCATCGGATATCGGACGGTTTTCAACTTGTATGCGATTGAGGGATATAGTCATAAAGAGATAGCAGAAAAGCTCGATATCAACGAAAGTACTTCAAAATCACAATTGAGTAGAGCGAGGAAATTCCTTCAAAACCGGTTGGCAACATTGAATGAGATAGAATTAAAAGAAGATAAAAATGGCAAATGATCTAGATAGACTTTTTCGTGAGAACCTTGACCAATACGAGGTTACTCCGAAGGCTTCCAGTTGGGAGCAAGTCCACGGGCAAATAACGCCAAAGAAATCCTATTGGATCTTACCTAGAGCAATCGCTGCGACTATAGCGCTACTAGTGACTGTTGGATGGATACTTTGGAGTGGTGACAATCAGAATGGGGAAATCTCCAGCGAAGTAGCCATTATTAGTCATCCTGTAATGGAGACTTTTCAGTGGGATTTAGAGATTCAAGAGGTCGCTATAAAAGAAGTGCAAATGATTGCTGAGGTCGTAAAAGAACCAGTTCATGAAAAAACCTCTATCGTAACATTGCTACCTGAGAGACTCACCTACGATCCATACAGGACACTGGCGATTTTGAATCCAGATTTAGAAACTTCAATTCCTGTAAACTATGAGATCGCAGAATTGAAAGGTCAGAGGAATGAAAAGCCATCAGTCAGAATCACATATATCGCTAGCAATAGCAACGAAAAAATCACAGGCAAAATTGGAAGTTTCTTGAATTATCTCTCAGAGGAGGTCGACCCGACGGAGATACTAGCTGACATCAGGGATGCCAAGGATCAAATATTAAGTAGAAACTAAGGTCAAAAAATCAAAATAAAATATCATGAAATCAATACTCACAATCGCGTTGATACTGATCGGGATGATCGGGCACGCCAGTACACCTGCGGAAGATACAGTCA
Source organism: uncultured Marinoscillum sp. (assembly GCA_964351885.1). Lineage (GTDB taxonomy): Bacteria > Bacteroidota > Bacteroidia > Cytophagales > Cyclobacteriaceae > Marinoscillum. Next base: position 6,083 of record CAYGPP010000146.1, on the reverse strand, counting down.
CCATAGAGCTGAATAACAAAAGCAAAATAGTAGTGTACACCGAAGATCGAGCAGCCCTTCGTGAATTACAAAAATATGATATAAATGAAATGATTCGGGATTTGAATACTGCCCTAAGGTCTAGCAAAATAGAAAAAATAGAGCTTCAAGACGAAAATGGTCAAAAGTATCTCAAAGACACAACCATCATATTCGGAGATGAAGGTGCTAAAACTAAAATCAAAATTGGCAATATAGAATTGCTTGTAGATGCAGATGACTGGGATGACCTGGAGGACGAGTTTGATGATGAAGATATTCCAATCAAACGTTATCAATATGAAGAGTCCTCAATCGATAGAACCAAAAATTACTTTAATATAGACATTGGGCTTAATAATTGGATGGAAGGCTCCGGTTTCCCAGACGAGAATAATCAACCGTATGCCGTAAAACCTTGGGGAAGCTGGTACATAGGTCTGAACAGTGTCAATAAAACCTGGCTCACAGGGCCCTTATTCTTAGAGTGGAGCCTGGGAGTGAGCTGGTACAACTGGAAGATGCAAGATGCCTCCACTCTCATAGAAAAGGGTGCTAACGAAATAGAGTTTAATCCTGCACCTGCTACTCATAACAGCACGCTGAGTAGATTAAGTGTTCCTTACGTCAATGCCGCAATCATACCTATGTTTGATTTTGCCAAAGGGAAAAGGAAAGTAAAGAACTTGGAACGCGGAAGTGTGAGTTTCAGAACTTATAAGAAACAAGGTTTACGTTTCGGAGCTGGACCATATGCAGGATATCGTCTCGGAGGAAATACAAAGTACAAATACAGTGAAAATGGCAACAAGGAAAAGGACAAAGACTCTGGCAACTTCTTCCTGACCAATTTCAGGTATGGAGTAAGAGCCCAGGTCGGATATAAAGGTCTTGATTTATTTGCGATGTACGACTTAAATGAAGTCTTTGCACCAAACAGAGGGCCGGTCGGATCCAGTGGTCTCAACGCTATTACATTCGGAATCATCTTATAAACTGAGATAGTCTAGTCAACGAGCTCAGATCAGGGAACATTGCGTCAAGCGATGTTCCTTTTTTTTCCGCAATTATGCAATAGAAACCTATTGCATAATCAGACGATTTGAAAATCAGTCGGTTACGTATTTTATAAAATACCTAGTTGGTGATTCTCAAATGTCTGGACGACCGTAGCGGTTAACCCTGACAAAATGCTGGAAACAGCATTTTCATCAATTATTCATTTTTCTAATGAATAATCCGGGTTTATTTGAAATCCCCAGCCTTCAACTTGATCTCATCCTCCTTGCTAAGTCTCAATTCCTTTACCACCAAATCATAAGTAGGTCTTCCTAGGGAAAACACAAACAATACAACCACATAGATACCCGAAAAGAATTGCTCTTTAGTAAAATAGAGGCCTACCAAAGCCGCTAAGCTCGCTATCTCTAATATGGCATATTGGTGGAGCTTGAGTCTCAAATAAACACTTAGTCGTTCTTTGACGGAAAGGTCGGCTGGAATGGTCTCTGGCAAATTAATTTGAAAGCGCCATGCATATAATGACGCACCAACGGCAATTAAGCCAAGAATTATTTCTAGAGGCAAGACGAGCCCTGCCCCGACTAACTGGTCATCCGGAAACTCCCGCTGAGTCTCTAAAAACACAAATGCGAAAGGCAAGAGGGACAAAGCAATGATCCCATGAAATATAGTATTAAAGCGATGATAAAACTGTTCCCAGTTATTGTAACCTTGAGCCATTTATTCTGTCGATGAATTCTATTCGAAGTTAAAATAAAAATGCTGCGACATAACCTTTTTGCAAACTTCTGCGTATTTTAATTTGATATCATTTTAATATCACTTTAAATTACTCCTAACAAAACAACATATCATGAATTCGAATGAAAAATTAACGATACCAATTTCAGGGTATATAATGATTACGCTATTTTTAATCACGCTTTTCGTCTCTCTATTCGGGCTAATATTTTTAAGAATTCCATTTTTCGTCCTTACCCTGATTACTGCGATTTTTATGATGCCTGGTTTTTTCTTTGTCAACCCCAATGGCTCTCGTGTATTAGTTCTTTTCGGAAAATATAAAGGAACGGTAAAGCAAAATGGATTCTTCTGGACCAATCCTTTTTACGTCAAAAAGGCAGTTTCTCTTCGAGCTAGAAACTTTGATAGTGAGCGAGTGAAAGTCAATGACAAAATAGGTAACCCTATTCTCATTTCCGTGATCTTGGTTTGGCGAGTCAGAGACACCTATGCTGCTGCATTCGAAGTAGATGATTACGAAAACTTCGTAAGAGTACAGACTGACTCAGCGGTTAGAAAACTGGCCGGAAGCTATCCTTATGATAACTTTGATGACGACCAAGCAGAAGTCACCTTGAGGTCTGGTTTGGATGAAGTCAACATTCGATTAGAGGAAGAAATAGAAGATCGATTGGCTATAGCTGGTATCGAAATCCAAGAAGCGAGGATTGGGTATTTGGCATATGCCGAAGAAATCGCTGGCGCGATGCTCAGAAGACAGCAAGCCACAGCAATAGTGGCAGCTCGACACAAAATCGTAGAAGGTGCGGTAAGTATGGTCGAAATGGCACTAGAGCAGATAGCTGAGAAGAAATTGATAGACTTAGATGATGACAAGAAAGCCGCCATGGTGAGTAATCTTATGGTCGTGCTTTGCGCGGACAAAGATGTAGCTCCGGTTGTTAACTCGGGAACACTCAATCACTAATCATGAAAGGCAAGATCATTTTCGAAGAACAACAAATGTTCCGATACTCTTGGTCATACTGGCTATTGGTTACTTGCACAGCACCAATAGCCATTGGTGGTCTTTTTGGAATTTATCAACAAATCATTTTGGGACAACCGCTTGGAGACAAGCCTTTAAATGACACTGGATTGATTATTGGAACTTCACTCACCTTAATTCTAGTGATAGGCCTCATTCTATTATTTCACTTTATGGTTTTGAAAGTATATGTGGATCATTCACAAATCAATTACTCGTTTTTTCCTTTTGTACGAAAGACCAAATCCATTGGCAAAAGTGATATTGAAAAACTAGAAGTGAGGAAATACAACCCGATTTGGGAATATGGAGGTTGGGGTTACAGAACTCGTTTGGGCAATGGGGAAGCCATGAACGTTAAGGGAAACAAAGGACTTCAAATCAAATTCAAAGACGGGAAAAAATTACTTCTCGGAACTCAAAAGTCAGAAGAATTAGAAGAAGCAGTAAATACACTCCAAAAAAACTGGAGAAACCAACATGGCTAAGAAAAAACCATTTGTATTACGAATAGACGAAGAGACTTTTAAGTCGATAGAAAAGTGGGCTGCAGATGAATTCCGTAGCACCAATGGTCAATTGGAGTATATGATTCACAAAGCACTCAAGGATACAGGGCGATTGAAAAAAGATAAGTAGTAAGTCGATACCAAAAAAACCACTACCCATTTCGAGGTATTTTAAATGTAAAAACAGTTGATGGGTTGCAATTTCCTCTGGCATCTTGTTTCTTGCATATATGAAGCCGATAATGCCCTTCTTTTACTATTCAAAGTCATTTCCTAAGATACTCCACAGCATTAAAAGCACCTTGATGTACAGCACCTATCAAGCTGGTAAAGTGATCATGATCAGCTCAAGGAATGGAGAGTCTATTACGAAATACGCTAAGAATTTTAAACGTCCGATGGGCATTGCTATTTCGGAAGATGGTGAGCGACTCGCAATTGCCAGTAAGTCCGAAATTGGAATTTTTTCATCTAATCCGACACTAGCCAGAACCTACCCAGACAAAGAAAACAGTTACTCTCATCTCTTTATTCCACAAAGCAAGTTCCACACGGGCATAGTAGATACGCATGAGATCTGCTGGGCAGGTGAAGAATTATTGATTACCAACACGCTATTTTCCTCAATATCCAAAATGAGTCACAAATATCATTTTGAAGAGGTGTGGAAACCTGACTTTATTATGTCGCTAGCTCCTGAGGACAGATGCCATCTTAATGGCATAGCGTTGGTTGATAATCGCCCTAAGTATGCGACCATGTTCGCTCAAACTAATGAAGAAAAAGGATGGAGAAAGCTGCCCTATGATAGCGGAGTGTTAATGGACATTGAGACTGGTGACGTTCTTCTGGATAAACTACCACTACCACACTCTCCAATGGTATACGACAATAAGATCTACTTCCTTACTTCAGGTACTGGAGACGTAATGGTCTATGACATTGCTACAAAAGAGCTTTCCAAGCTAGCGCATTTTAATTCCTTCGTGAGGGGATTAGATATAGTCGATGACTTCATCTTTATCGGGATGTCTAAAATTCGCCCCAATTCTCAATACTTTTCAAACCTTCCGATTAAGGCTGAGGATAGCAGCTGTGGGATTAGGGTGATCAATAGACATACCGGTAAAGAAGTAGGCGGACTTACCTACAGTGAGCGCATTGAAGAAATATTCGCAGTGAAAATTGGTAAGGGTCTGATTAATCCAGCTATCCTCACTGAGAGAGATGAATTGTATGATAAATGTTTGTCTATACCCAATCAGCAAAACTATTGGCTCGAACAGCAGCGAAAAGATCAAAAAGTAAATACTTAATATAACTAAAATAAATGCCTATGAATTCTAAAATTAATAACATTTTAACACCCACTGCAGCAGCTGCTTCACTCCTCTTCCTCGGAGCTTGTGAAGAAGATGTAGAAGAATCATCTGCTAGCGCTGATCTGCTTATTGGAGAGTGGGAATTAGTAACTATCGATGGAGAAACTCCTGAAGATGGAGATGAATATTCATATAGTATTTTTTTCAAATTCGAAGCAGATGGCGATTTGGAATTCTGCTATAATTATATGGATAAAGTAAACCCTTCTGAGAGTTACGAAGATTGTTACGATGGTGAATGGTCTTGGGTTTCCAAGGGCGAGGAGCTTAATATGGGCTGGTCCGATACTTATGAGAACGAAGAGGGTGTCATGGTCACTTATGAGACAGACATTGATTTTAAGATCACGAAACTAACGCAGAGTGAACTTGAAGGAAATTGGACTGATACTGATGAAGACGAGGTTTATGAAGTCGTGTTTAAAAAGAGATAATACTTTGATAATTAACCTCTTTACTAAAAAAGGCTATCAATAGATAGCCTTTTTTACTTTGAAATATACGTTCTACAAGATGAACTACTACCCTACTTCCACCCTAATCTTATCCGAAATAGGCTTACCTACACAAAGAAGCACATAGCCATCTTCAGCTTCTTTTGCGGACAAGCCTTCAGCATCCTCCTGATTGATCTCTCCTTCGATACACTTGGCTCTACATGCGGTACAGAGTCCACTCTGGCACGAGTACGGCATATCTATATCCTTATCTAATGCTGCATCAAGTATTGACTCTTTTTTCGAAACATTGAGTACAAACTCCTCTCCCTCTAGCAAAACAGTTACTTCACTGTTTTTAGCATCCGATGAAGATTCCTTCGGCTTATCAATGATTATTGATGGGGAAGTCTTACCAGCTTCGAAGCTTTCTATTCTGATTTGCTCCTCAGTCACTCCGGCTTTCACCAATCCACCTGACAATACTTCCATCATAGGTGCAGGGCCACAAATAAAATATTCTGTAGACGCACTGCCTTCTAGCTTTTGTACGATTTCTCCTACCATCTCATGCGTAGGTCTGCCTACATATGAAGCAATGCCTTTGGTGTCTTCTTCGAGGATGTTAATCAACTGGAATCTATCCGAATAATCTGTTTTCAGCTGATCCAGCTGATCCCTAAATATAATATACTCTTCATGTCTGTTACCATATACAAGTGCTACCTTGCTATTTGGCTCCTTGAGCAATACCGTTCTCATGATGGAGTACAAAGGCGTAATCCCACTTCCTCCTCCGAGGAATACAACGTGTCGTGAAGCTTTTTCATCATAAGCCGTGGTGAACATCCCCATTGGCTCCATGATTTCAATTTCATCGCCAGCCTTGAAATCATCATTGATATGATTAGACATCAATCCCCCCGGAACACGCTTCACTGTC
>CAYGPP010000145.1:3643-9775 GCA_964351885.1 uncultured Marinoscillum sp. | reverse complement strand
GCTTTAATCCGACCTACATTTTCATAACCAATCACTGCAGGCAGGGGCGGACAGTCTTGGTAGATGCCCAATCGCGCCATTACATCTGCGAAGTTCAACCCAAAGCCTTCTGATTCGATCAACACTTCACCTGCTTTTGGTTCTGGAGTAGGTTTTTCTATAAGTTTGAAAGCTGTTTCTGGTTTACCATTTTTGATAAGAGAGATCTGGCGCATGTTGGGTTTTGCTTAGTTGAATTAATTGCTTGATTTAAAGTGAGCTAATATCTTAGCATCTAAGTCGGCTTGTTGGAGATATTCCGAAGAGAGCGAAGCTTGTCCAGGGAAGTTTTCCATATGCAGCGTCTGAGTAGGGAATGCGAAATTCACGCCAAGTGCCTTACCCAATTTGATCACTTCTAAGAGGATTTCATGTCGGGCTTTCAGCTCCGCTGGCCAATCCGGTACTTTGAAGAATATGTAAAACATGATATTGAGCGAAAAGCTCGCCATATCATTGAAGTAAATGTTATAAGCGTCTTTTCTCGTGTCAGGATGTCGTTCTACGATGGTTCTCAATCCTTGCACGAATGTCTCTATCATTTCTGGAGGCGTATCATAGGTTATAGCGATTTGTGTGTAAAACCTTCGGTATTCGCGCATCCCATGATTGTCGATGGTGCTATCGGCCAGTTTGCCATTAGGCACGTACATGAGTGAGTTTCTGAATGTCCTAATTCGGGAAGACCTAAACCCAACTTCCTCTACACTTCCGTCAATATCTCCAGACGTAATCCAGTCTCCAATCTGAAAAGGGCGATCAATAAAGATCATCAACGAGCCAAAGAAATTCTTAATCGTATCCTGAGCCGCCAAAGCAAAGGCTAAACCTCCAATAGAGAGTCCCGTGAGTAACGGAATGATGGGGATGTCAAGGTTCTGTAAAATGAAAAGCGTACCGATACCGACCACAAAAGTCTTGAGCGTCTTTCGTAATAGTGGTACCAGTTGGTCATCCAATGTGCTTTCGGTTTTCAAAGCAAGTCTTTCGAGATACATTGCTAGAATATCTACTAAGCGATAAAACACGATGGTTCCGAATAATGGAAGAGCAGCGCGTATGACGAGCATCGCCCAATGAGAAGCACCCAATGGAAGTTGAAGTACAGGTAGGAATAGCCTGAGCAGTAGAATGACCACAAAAATGCTAATAGGTCTGGCTACTGGGAGCAGAAAACGATCAGCCAGTTTTGCATAGCCTGCCTGCACAATCAATCTTGTAATCAATCGGTCGAAAATGAAAGTAAGGACTTTATGCACGACTACACTTATTAGCGCGAGCAACAGAATGCCTAGGTATTGGTATAGATACAGTCCCATGATTTTTCTCGTGCCCATTTTCGGCAGGAAATCTAATAAGGCTGCAGTGCCAAAAGGAAACACCTCACTATGTAGTTCTTCAATTAGGACAATTGACTCTACTGAATAGACCCATTTGCCATTGATATTCTCCACATAGATTTCGGGGAATTTTTCATTGACAACCGCTTTGGATTTTTGGTAAGTACTGTCTTTATGATTTGAATTTTCTGAGAGATCATCCAAATTGATGAAAGTACCCGATCCATCCCAGATTTGCTTGAGTTTGATAGCGCTCTCTTTTGCTGTTTTAATGTCAATGCCTGTTTGCTTGAAAGCTAATGCAGCAAGCTCAGGGTAATAATGATTGTCTTGCAAAAAATAGAGATGCGTTCTTACAGTGGCTCTTGGATTGCTGGTGTTTGCAACTAGCGAGTCTTGCGCGAAAACCGAAAGTTGAATTAAGAAAATCGAAAAAATTAGTAAGTATTTTCTCATGAATATTATTGTTGTGAAACAAAGTTAAAAGTAATTCGATTTAACCGTGACGAATCTGTAAATACCTATCTACGATACTTCATTTCATTTTTCTAATGAGCATAGCAACGCTAACTTTGGCAGACTTTTTTCAAAGACAAAAATCAATATGAATAATCCATTTCTGGAACCTTACAATACCCCATTCGAAGTACATCCTTTTAATGATATCAAAGTAGAACATTATATCCCGGCACTTGAAAAAGCCATAACGGATGGACTTGATGAGATCGATAGAATTGCAAACAGTGAAGAGCAGCCTACTTTTCAGAATACCATTGAGGCAATGGACCTGGCAGGGGAACTTTTGGGTAAAGTCACAAGTGTATTATTCAATCTTAATTCCGCCGAGACGAACGATGCAATCCAGGAAGTAGCCCGAGATGCAGCACCGATGCTCTCTCAGTTTGACAATGAGGTTAAGCAAAATGAAAAGCTATGGAGTAGAATCAAATCCGTCTACAGCCATGCTGATCGAAGTGGTTTGGATCGAGAGCAAATCATGCTCCTCGAAAAGACATACAAAGGATTCGTAAGGAGTGGTGCAGATTTGGATGGTATAAAGAAAGAGCGCTACAAAGAGATTTCTTTGCAATTAGCTCAGCTATCATTAGCGTTTGGTGAGAATCTCCTGGCTGAGACCAATGATTACCTCAAATTGGTGGATAGTGAAGATCAATTGAAAGGGTTGCCTAAGGATGTCATCACACGGGCAGCAGCTACTGCAAAGGACAAGGGGCATGAAGGCAAATGGGCATTTACACTTCAGGCGCCGAGCTATATGCCAGTCATGGAGTATGCTGTAGATAGATCGCTCCGTGAGGAATTGTATAAAGCATACATGACTAAAGCCTTCAAGGGGAATGAAAGAGACAATCAAAAAGTAATCATAGAACTCGCCAAGCTTCGTGCGGAACTCGCCGAGCTTTTGGGGTATAAAACCTATGCTATCTATGTCTTGGAAGAGCGTATGGCGGAGCATCCGGATAAGGTAGAGGCTTTTTTGACTGACCTCCTTCAGAAGGCATTACCAAAGGCAAAAGAAGAGGTAACGGAGTTGAAGGAATTCATGAAAGAATTGGGTGCTGATCACGAGCTTGAGCGCTGGGACTGGGCTTTCTACTCGGAGAAGTTGCGCAAGAAAAAGTATGATTTGGATGATGAATTGACCAAGCCATATTTCAAATTGGAAAATGTCATTTCAGGTGTATTTCAGACAACCGAAAAGCTTTATGGGTTGTCATTCAAGGAGAATAAAGAAATCCCCGTTTATCATGAGGAGGTATTGGCTTATGACGTGCTAGACGAGAATGGTGAACTGTTCGCTATCTTCTATGCTGATTACTTTCCACGTGGTGGTAAAAGGGGAGGTGCTTGGATGACTTCTTACAGAGATCAGAAAAAGGATGAGTCTGGTCGAGTGATACCTCATATCAGCATTGTTTGTAATTTCACGCCTTCTTCAGGTGATACTCCTTCTTTGCTCAAGTTTGATGAGGTGAGCACTTTGTTTCATGAGTTTGGTCACGCATTGCATGGGATGCTTGCCAATACGCGGTATGAGAGCCTTTCAGGAACTCATGTTTTTTGGGATTTTGTGGAATTACCCTCTCAGATTTTTGAGAATTGGTGTTACGAAAAGGAGTGTTTGGATCTATTTGCCAAGCACCACGAAACTGGCGAAGTGATCCCTGAAGTCTATATCGATCGCCTTAAACAAAGTGCCATATATCATCAGGCATATGCTACGGTAAGACAGATTAGTTTTTCGATGCTGGACATGAACTGGCACAATATCACCTTAGCAGAAGCAGCGGCTATTGAAGATGTCGCTGTGGTAGAGAAGTCAGCTTTTGAGTCGATGGACTTATTTCCTTCAGTTCCTGGCACGAATATGAGCGTACAGTTCGGTCACATTTTCGGTGGAGGATATGCTGCTGGCTACTATAGTTATAAATGGGCTGAGGTGCTGGATGCCGATGCTTTCTCGTTGTTTAAAGAGCGAGGGGTATTTGATCAGGAGACTGCCAATTCATTTAAGCAGAATATTCTAAGCCAAGGAGGTACGGATCACCCAATGACTTTGTACAAGAAGTTCAGGGGTCAAGAGCCAAGCCCAGAAGCATTGCTCAAAAGAGCCGGTCTTATCGATTGAGATTAATACCTGATCTCAGTGTAAAGCGATTTATCATTTTGCTTAAGCTCGGATTGCATGTCTGCAACCAGACTGTCAAGTTCGTTCTTAAGCTTTTTGAGCTCACCTTTTGCATTCGGATTTTTTCCAAACACAAGCTCTTTTTCACTTGCAGAAATCAGGGTCTCCCGATACTTATCATCGGTAATTACTCGGTTTAATTGTGCCGAAACTACACCTATCAAACTTAGAGAATACTCAGGATTGAACATCAGCTGCTTCTCCGGAATGGCATATAGCATAGCTGCAATCTGATAATTGTTCAAAACAATATTATTATTGGCATCTCTTTGCAATGAACGAAGTAATCGAACCATCTTTTTTAGTCCACCGTTTGATCGCTGATCTTTGGCATTGATTCGAGCAATATTCTTAAAAGGCAGGTATTTTCTCCTGGTTTTTTTACCGAGGTTATACTCACAGATCCCTCGATCTATTTCCCTCTTTGAGCTAATAAACTCTGGATTGTCAATCCATACAGCTGGTAAGATTTTTATTTCACAATGTGGCTTTTGAGTTTCTATTTTGATCTCAAGCTGATTACTGTAATCAACTGATTTCAACATTGGATCCCCGGTAAGCGCTTGAATAATTTCGTTCGCGAGCAACTCGACTGTCATCCATGGCTTTCTGCCATAGGACTTTGATAGCACCAACAATTCAACCCCACCATTCAACACAATGTTCGTTTCTGTCTGAACGGCACCTTGGTATCTAAAATCTGCCGATACATTATGCTCAGCGATCGCTTGACTTATTTTTTCTTGAATTTTTTTTGTGATATGAAACGTCTTGTAGACGTAAGAAGTATCTACTTCTTGCATGGCCTCCAATGCATACTTGATACACTCGGGGTAATCATATTCCTCAAATGAATCCGATACAATTGATTCCCTTAATGCCTCATCATATCTTCTGCCAAGTAAGTTTTCTAATGCAAGACTGTAATCTTTGTTCATGGTAGGCGTTATTTCTCGTTGCGAGATTCAATGGTGAAAATATCAATTTAATATTAATATTTAGGCATGAATGATACCCAAATCTATGAATAATTAAATTTATCCAAATTGTAGCCCGTCCAGATCGTGATTTATTGTGAATAAGTCCTACTTGGAGTTGGATATTTTGGATTTAGAAGACCTCCAAAGTCTTTCCATATCTTTAAAGCTTATTTGAGTTTGAAATGGCCAATTTTAGAGAGGGGATAAGTCATTTCATTAAAGCACTTAAGGGAACAGAGAGCGAGTTTACTGACATAAGTATCAATAGGGCAATATTCTTATTAGCGATACCAATGATTGCTGAAATGGTGTTGGAGTCCTTGTTCGCGATAGCTGACGTGTTCTTTGTTTCCAAAATAAGTATCAATGCCGTAGCTACCGTGGGATTGACAGAGTCTATCTTGATGATTATCTATTCCGTGGCGATTGGGCTCAGCATGGCTACTACAGCAATTGTGGCTAGACGAATCGGAGAGAAAAATCCAAAAAAAGCGAGTGATGCAGGTTTTCAGTCGATTTTGTTGGCTGTTATTCTTGGGAGCCTTTTGGGAATAGGAGGCTATATTTTTTCTGCAGACATATTGGAGCTGATGGGCGGAGCACCTGATTTGATTGCTGAGGGCCAAGGGTTCACCAAGATAATGCTTGCTGGAAATTTGAGCATATTTCTGCTCTTTCTTAACAATGCTATATTCCGTGGAGCGGGGGACGCTGCTATTGCGATGCGATCACTTTGGTTAGCTAATGGTCTCAATTTGATTTTAGATCCATTGTTGATTTTTGGTTTAGGTCCTATTCCTGCCATGGGATTGGAAGGTGCAGCTATTGCTACCACTACTGGGAGGTCTATTGGAGTATTGTATCAGTTTTATCAATTGATGAATAAGCGAGGGATCATAAAGATTGGCTGGGAAAATATCGTCCTCCGTGTTAAGACGGTTGTCGAACTCATTCGGATCTCCTTAGCAGGAATAGGACAGTTTTTGGTAGAGACGGCTAGTTGGATCTTTTTAGTCAAGGTTATGTCACTTTTCGGAAGTGAAGCACTTGCTGGGTATACGAT
>CAYGPP010000145.1:602-3633 GCA_964351885.1 uncultured Marinoscillum sp. | reverse complement strand
CGTCTTTACCATATTACCATCCTGGGGCATAGCCAATGCGGCAGCTACTTTGGTTGGTCAAAATCTTGGAGCTGGTAAGCCTGATCGAGCAGAGAAGTCGGTTTGGAAAACAGCGTTTTATAATATGATCTTTCTTGGCGTGGTTTCCGTTATTTTCTTTTTGGCTGCCGATCCGATTATTGGATTTTTCACACAAGACCCACGTGTAAAGGAAGTGGCGATTTCAGCACTTAAGATCATCTGTGTGGGATATGTTTTCTTCGGTTACGGGATGGTTCTTAGTCATGCGTTCAACGGTGCTGGGGATACTAAGACGCCTCTTTTGATCAATTTTGTGGTTTTCTGGTTGATTCAGATTCCTTTGGCTTATTATCTGGCAGTACATCTGGACTGGAAATCTACTGGCGTATTTGTAACCATTGCTTTTTCACATTCACTTCAGGCGGTCGTGAGTATTGTGCTATTCAGGAGAGGAAAATGGAAGGAGACAAAAGTGTAGGGTGGTAATGACTGAGGCTTTACAAAACTTTGGAAGTCATTGAAAAACATAATAATCCGTGATTATAAACGCTAAAAAACATAATAATTAGTGATTGTAAACGCTAAAAAACATAATAATTGGTGATTTATATTTGAGTATTGTCATATATTTGGGATATGATACTCAGAAAATCTTTCGAGCAGATACTGAAAAGGCTGCACAAAGGAAAAGCAATCTTACTTTTTGGGGCAAGGCAAGTAGGCAAAACCACCATGCTGCATAAAATGACATTTGAGGCTGGTGAGCGAATATTACATCTCAATGGTGATGAGCCAGATATAAGAGCATTTTTAACTGATAAGACTTCCAGTCAGCTCAAGACTTATATCGGGAAGCACACATTACTTGTTATAGATGAAGCACAGAGAATCTCCAATATTGGATTAACGCTGAAACTTATTACTGATCAAATCAAGAATGTACAGGTCATAGCTACGGGTTCTTCTTCTTTTGAGATGGCCAATAAGATGAATGAGCCATTAACAGGTAGAAAGTACGAGTTCAATTTATACCCACTTTCCTTTCAGGAAATGGTCAACCATCACGGACTAATAGAAGAGAAAAGACAATTAGAACAACGCCTAATTTATGGAGCCTATCCAGAAGTAGTAGTGAATCCTGATGATAGTCAAGAGCTGCTGACACTGATAGCAGATAGCTATTTGTTTAAGGATATCCTGATGGTCGATAGCCTAAAGAGACCGAGACTTCTAGATAAAATATTGAAGGCCTTGGCATTGCAAGTAGGGAGCGAGGTTTCATATAACGAAGTAGCCCAGCTAGTAGGAGCCGATAAAGGGACTGTGGAGAAGTACATTCAATTGTTTGAGCAAACATTTATCATATTCCAGTTGCCATCATTTAGTAGAAATGTCCGCAACGAACTGAAGAAAAGTAAGAAGTTCTATTTCTACGATTGTGGTATTAGAAATGCGATCATAGGCAATTTCAACCCCATTCAAAACCGTACAGATGTAGGTGCGCTTTGGGAGAATTATCTCATGTCTGAGCGGATGAAAAAACTACAGTATGACAAGGTAAGACAGCATTCTTATTTTTGGAGAACCACGCAGCAGCAAGAGGTAGATTTGGTAGAAGAAGACACTAATGGTATGAAGGCATTTGAATTCAAGTGGAACAAGCATTCCAATGTAAAGTTCCCAAAGACATTCACCCGGGCTTACCCTGAGGCAAAGATTGAGGTGGTTACTTCAGAAAACTATGAAGCGTTTTTGATGTGATTCTCATTCTTGGAATCAACGCTTGTTTTGGATGATAGGCTATAATTCTTAAAGCCCTGAAGGGGTTAGGGTCTTATGAATCTACAATGAAAACGAGATCAATTCGACGTTCCGTTCAGAAATAACAAAAAGTTGGTACTCATTTTCGCTTTGCATCAATGCAATTGGCTTATCCGCAACTAGCGGTCTTCCTGTAATGAGATTTCCCTCACGGTCATACAAATACAAATAGCTCCCACCCGAATCTACAAATACGATAAATTCAGTGCCACCCCCAAGCTGATAGTACTGCGTATAGATAGGAGATTTGCTAAGGAAGCTTTTGGAGAACAATGCTCTACCATCAGGGTCTAGCAGATCGTAATTTGTTTCTGTTTTTCTCATGATCAAGTAGCCAGACTCTGACACATCTCTCAATAAACTGAATTGTGTATATGCCCCAGGTTTGTAGAACTGCTCTCTTCTTATCAGGTTGCCATCGAAGTTGAGCTCTATCAGCTCCCCGCTCGTGCTTACCACGGTTATTGTGGATTGCTCTAAGGTATTGCGAGTAAGAATGAAAGGGGGCTCTGTGATTTCAGCCTTTAGATTTATGGGAAATCCTTTACTAGGTTCTCCCCGTCGATTGGTTAGGTCAAGCAATCCATCTTGCTGCAATGAGATGATCACATCTTTTCCATTGATTCGCCGATGTATGGGCGCCATTACGAGCTGCTTATCGAATTTCTTAGGATTCCAACCGTCAAGTGATTTCATATTCTTATCACTCAGCCAGGCATTGCCTTGATCATCCGCAATTGCGATGCGATAGTCCTTGGAATTATTGTAGTCAATCACGTTAAGGTCGTTGATCGAACCTTTTGATGGAAGTGACCTAGGGAATTCAGGTAGATAGTTTCCATTTCGATCTATGATATGTACTTGGTCTTGTGTGGTGAACAAGTACTGTAGCTTGCCATTTTTGTAATAATCGATCTGTTGAATTTTACTTTTAATTTTATTATTGATTTCACGATCCCAAACCACGGAGAAGTTTCTATCTAACAGGTAAAGATTATATGCCGTATCCTGAACCAAGACTTCTTTCGACCGGTCAATGTGATTCGTGGTGATCCAAGGTTTGGAAATCAGTACGTCAGCTAAGGCTTTTGATTTAAGTGTATTGATCCGATCTGGAATGCTTCTTTGTGGAAGTTTTGGTTGATAGACGTTAAAGCTTGTATAGTATTTTTCATCCACAGCACTGAAC
>CAYGPP010000145.1:0-592 GCA_964351885.1 uncultured Marinoscillum sp. | reverse complement strand
GCACTGAACTGCAACGCGATGAACTCCATGTTCCTAAAAGTAAACTGGTGTTCGGCAAAAAATGCCTGCCAATCAGGTTTCAGCGTTTTTGTGAATTGATTCCACGCCCTTTGAGTATTAACGAAAAGACTAAACCCCGCAGCTTCATTGGTTAAACTCAAAAACTTATTGATCCGCAATGATTTTGTCCAGATTGATTCGTTTTCGATCGCAACAGTTAGAGCCTTAAGCTGCTCGAGGCTGCTACTGAAGATGAGATTGTTTCTAAACTGTAAGTAATATGCGTCTGGAAAACCTTCAGCAATTGGGCCGATCAATGCTTTGGGGAAATCTGTTACTGGCAATTTTCTAATTTCATACTCACCATACTGTTCTTGGTAAAGGCTATCACCCGTTTGAAGCATGTAGCGCTCACCAATTCCATTGAAAAATCGAAGTGCTTCTCCCATGTCAGCAATCTCAAGAATCATTATTTTATCTTCTTCAGATTTATTTGATTCTAGATTGATCAAGCAAATCTCTTCATCTATGAGGCTATATATGTACTCGATATCAAAATCCGTATCCCGCTGAATTTTTGACTTAAGTGCAA
>CAYGPP010000144.1:0-9871 GCA_964351885.1 uncultured Marinoscillum sp. | reverse complement strand
GAATTAAAGAAGTGGAAAAAAAAGGAATCGGAACTCGTAAAGTTAATTTCAGACTTAGAGATGCGATTTTTGGGAGACAAAGATATTGGGGTGAACCATTGCCTGTAGAATTCAAAGATGGAGTGCCTTACCTTTTGGATGATGATAAGTTGCCATTACAGCTTCCCGAAGTAGATAAATACTTACCTACTGAAGATGGAGAGCCTCCATTGGCTAGAGCCAAAGATTGGAAGTATGAAACCACTACTATGCCAGGCTGGGCTGGATCGAGCTGGTATTTCTTTCGATATATGGATCCGAACAACAATAAGGAATTCGTTTCCGAAAAAGCATTGAAGTATTGGAAACAAGTGGATTTCTATATGGGTGGAAGCGAACATGCTACTGGTCACCTGCTCTACTCCCGTTTTTGGACAAAATTCCTTTACGATATGGGATTCATTGAAGTAGATGAATATGCTAAGAAGTTGGTGAATCAGGGAATGATTCAGGGTAGATCTAATTTTGTGTATCGTGTTGTTGGTGAGAATACATACGTTTCTCATGGTCTCAAATCTGGCTATGAAACCTACCCTCTACATGTAGATGTGAATATTGTCAATGATGATATTTTAGACTTAGAGGTGTTCGTAGAGTCTTTGAAAGATGGGGCTGAAGCCAATTTTATCTTAGAGGATAGCCAATTCAGATGTGGCTGGGAGGTAGAAAAAATGTCCAAGTCCAAATACAATGTGGTTAATCCTGATGGCTTGGTCGAAAAATATGGAGCGGACACCTTACGGATGTATGAAATGTTCCTTGGACCTATCGAACAAAGCAAGCCGTGGAATACCAATGGCATTGAAGGGGTCTCTAAGTTCTTACGAAAATTTTGGGCTCTGTTCCATTCAGAGGATCAATTCTCAGTTTCAGACGAAGCGGCAACTAAAGACGAGCTGAAAGTTCTTCATAGCTTGATTAAGAAAATTGAGGAGGATCTTGAGCGACTTTCTCTCAATACCTCGATCAGTAGTTTCATGATAGCCACAAACGATCTGAGCAGCCTGAAATGTAACAAAAGAGTGATCTTAGAGCCAATCACTATCTTAATCGCTTCTTATGCTCCCCACATTGCAGAAGAGCTTTGGTCGCTTCTCGGACATAGCGAAAGCATCACAACTGCGTCATTGCCTGTGTTTGATGCTTCACACTTAGTGGAAGATACCATCGAGTATCCTATCATGGTAAATGGTAAGATGAGAGCTAAGATTCAGGTGTCATCTGACCTCTCCAAAGAGGAAATCGAGGCGATAGCACTTGCTGAACCCAACGTGATGAAATGGACAGAAGGCAAAACGCCGAAGAAGATCATCGTGGTACCAAAGAAAATTGTGAATGTGGTGGTGTAATTATTGGCACTAAATCTGATATAGGAACTTCATGCAAAAAATCATATTAATTATTGCTCTAGCTGTAGTCTTCGCTAGTTGTGGCAGACCAGATCAAGAACCTCAGTTTCTAAGGATTGACAATCTTGGAGTAGATAAAATATCGGGTACAGAAGCCATTCTGACAGGAGATGCGATATTCTACAATCCGAATAGTGTCAAAATGAAACTCAGAAAAGTGGCCATAGATGTCTCTTTGGAAGGAAAAAGAATCGGATCGATCAATGAAGATTTGACTACCAAAATTCCTGCACTAGCAGAATTTACTGTCCCCATGAAAGCATCCTTTGACTTAACGGAAATTGGGCTTCTCAACGGAATAATCAGTATTCTGGGAGGAAAAAAGGTGGAAGTTCACTACAAAGGATTCATTAGAGTCTCCGTATATGGCTACCCTGCTACGGTTCCTATTGAATACACAGAAGAGTTTAGGATGTAAGGTTTGATCCTCTTTTTAGGAACGTAAACTTTTATCAAAAACCATCATCAACAGTTTCTTCATCTACCGTTGGTTCGTCAATCGCAGGCTCTTCGTTTAATGGAGTTGGCTCATCATTAGGAGGTATTAGAGATGTGTCTTCTACTGGATCTTCCACTAAATTTTGAGTTTGATCCCCTTTATTACCACCAAACATATTCTTAAAGAAACCACCTTTTGATTCGTCGTTGGAGGCATTCAATATTGCTGAAGGTGCTGGCTTTTCTTTGATCGGTACGTATGCATAAAGTTGCTCTCCAAAATACTTGTTATAGTAAGCTTGTTCTACATTGAGCAGCTTATCATTGGGATCATATCTATATCGGTACTTGATCTCATTTTTAGGCTTAGGCGGCTCGACTACAGCGAGCTTAGGTATTTCGAAGGTATCAGAGGGTATATCGACAAGTGCAACTGCAATGGCCGTACTATCAGTCAAAGAGTCAGAAAAATCGCTAGCCAAAAACTCTCCTTGATCTACAGGCTTAGGAACTTCCATAGGCAAAGGTGCCAATACATTCTCCATAGGTGCTGTTCGTAAGCCGTAGTTTTTCAACCAATAAGGCTCATACTTTACGATCCCAAACTTAGTTTTCTTCACATCTCTAGTGGAGACCACATAAGGCTCTACATGGGCAAAATAGTCTGTTCCCTTCCCAACGGACGCAACTACCGCTCCTACCGAATCACTAGTAACTTGAGACTTCTGCTCGGCCAAATACTTAAGGCGCTCTTCTTTCTCAATTTTCCATAATGGTGAGTAAAATGCCATTCTCGATGAATCATCAAGGATGTATGTACTTTGAAACGCCGGACATATCACCCTATCCACACAAGAGGAAAGTGTCATTAGAGTAATGATGGTGATTAAAAAATGCCTCATAAATCGGCCAATGGCGAATTAACCCCTAAAAATAGGACTATTTTAACGATACTAAAAGCCTAACGGCCAGAAAGACACAAGTCATATTTCACTCTCCTAAGGTTTCAATAGCCCAAGGAACGATCAATTCTGTCCATTGACGGTACATTTCGCCAGACGGGTGTAGTCCATCAGGAGCTATCAAAGCAGGATTGGTTTTAGCCTCTCTCGAAATTGGCGTGATGTCAAAAAACTTTACTCCCTTCTCTGTAGCGATTGATTTAGCAATCGCATTATATTCATCAAGTTCACGAGCGATTCTATCTGGATCACCACGTTGCCCAAATGGAGTCACTCCATAGTCTGGTATGCTTACCACGAAGGTCTTATCCTTATTCCCTGAGAACGCTAGTGCTTGATTGAGCAATTCGGTGAACTCAGTTCGATACTGATCTATTGGATAACCCCTGTATTGATTATTAACTCCAATAAGTAACGAGACAATATCGTATGAGTCCTTTAAGTCTGTACTACTAATGCCTACTTGAAGTTCATCTGTTGTCCAGCCAGTAGTTGCTACAATAGTTGGTTTCAAAATATTGATATTACCCAATTTTAGCTGACTCACCAACTGAACAGGCCACCGCTCAATCTCAGCCACACTCTCCCCTATTGTATAAGAGTCCCCGAGGGCTAAATAGGTGATTGCCTCTGAGGTTTGTGATGGCTCTGTACTTGTAGAATCTTCTTCCATTTCGATTTCTTGATTTGAATTAACATCCTCATTATCTGTTACTTGAACACAACTAATAAGAGCAAAAAGGACAAAGAAGTATAATGATTTCATAAGTTTTTTAATTCTTCTTTAAGGACCTTTGTTAATCCGGAAACGACCAAATCATATGAATGATCAATCATGCCCCTAAACTTTTGATCTGAAACTATATCATTCATCAATACGGTATTCCAGTGTTTTTTACTCATATGATAACCTGCCGTTACTGCACCATCGAACTCTTCTCTTAATTGAACGGCCAATTCGGGAACACATTTAAGATTAACACTCACAAACATATCTACATCAGCAAGAGCGAACATCTTGCCCATCACCTTGAATACAAGTGTTTGGTTATCAAATGGAAACCCTTCAGTCACTCCGGGTTTAGCCAAACAATAATCCCTGTATGCTTCAATGTCCATAATTTGGGAGCTTAAGATCTCATAATCAACCTAGTCACGATCACAATCAGACAGATCAAGAACATCAGCATGGATATCTTATTCACCCAATGCATTGCCTTAATTGTGTTATTGACTGGACGGTTTGGATCTTTCTTTCTGAAGAAATAGGTTAATACTTCACCAAAATTGAAGTAGTATCCAACATTCTTCTTTTCTTCTTTATTCTCTATTGAATCTGACATAATTCTTAGTTTATGAAAGTACAGTTTGTGGCTCTAACCATCTGCCGTCTTCCTTGATTAAATCAATCAACTCATCTAGGGCGTTCGCTGAAGGAACTCCACGTTTCATTACCTCTTTGCCTTTATACAAAGTAATTTTACCTTTTCCGGATCCTACATAGCCAAAATCAGCATCTGCCATCTCTCCAGGACCGTTCACAATACATCCCATAATACCAATTTTGACACCTTTCAAGTGATCTGTACGTTTTCTGATCATCGCTGTGGTTTCCTGAAGATCAAATAAAGTGCGCCCGCAAGATGGACAAGAAATGTATTCCGTTTTCGTAATTCTAGTTCTTGCTGCTTGTAATACGCCAAATACTGTCGCGTTGTAACTCTTCACTTTCTCCAGAAGAAGTATTCTGTTATTTGACAATAATTCGGTTGACAACATCGCACCATCTCCGAAACCGTCTATTAGCAAACCTCCGATATCTGTAGCCGGAAACATCATCTCAGAATCTTCAGCCAACTCAGGGTACGCTCTTGAGATCACTACAGGATTTAATAATACCGCTGACTTGAGCTTGATGAATGCAGCGCGCATTTCAGTCATTGAAAACGCTTCATTCGAATGAAGAATTAAACAAATTTCAGGTCGATTAATCAGATGATCGACCAAGCCGTCTGTAATTTCATCAATCGTTAACTTAAGAAATATAAGTTTACTTTCTATTTCTATATCTAGCTGATTTACAGCTATTAATGGATAATTATTTAAATCACTTTTAAAGCTCAACCACGTGTCGAAATCAAGGATTTGTTTAAGCCCGTTTGGTAGCATAAAGCCGATGGGATTTGGTCCAGCGTAGATATAATCAGCACCCAAATCATTCATTGTCCACTTGTCCAATTCGGGCAAATAGAAATGACCTACAGTCTTCAAGTCTTTAACTTGAACATCCTCAATATTCGAAAAATCTGCAATGACTCTCGGTACATTATCCCCACCGAAATTGGCTATTTCATGGGAGGCTCTTTTTTGATATTCAAAGGGACTGTAAATCGAAAAATCAATATCAGTCAATATGCTTTTTACCGACTCTTTAGATTTTAGCCTATCCACAAGAATTTGTCCAACAGGAGCTTCTACTTCTGGTTCTTCAGTCAATGAAACCCTCACCGTGTCCCCTAGCCCATCTTCTAACAATGTACCAATACCTAACGCACTTTTGATTCGGCCATCTTCTGCTTCTCCGGCCTCAGTTACTCCCAGATGCAGTGGGTAAGATTTCAACCCTTCTTCCTCAAGTTTCTCAGCTAATAATCTATAGGCATAAACCATGACTTGAGGATTACTAGATTTCATCGAAACGACCAATTCGTTATAATCCAAATCTTCACATATCCTGATAAATTCTAATGCTGATTCTACCATCCCTATGGCGGTATCACCATAGCGACTCATAATTCGATCAGACAAGGAACCGTGATTGGTTCCTATGCGCATGGCAGTACCTTGTTCTTTGCAGATCTCAACTAAAGGAGTGAATTTTTCACGAATTCTATCAAGCTCGGCATCATAGGAGGCATCTGTATACTCTATCTCCTCAAATTTCTTCTTATCCGCGTAATTCCCCGGATTTACGCGAACTTTCTCTACAATCTTAGCTGCCAGTTCTGCTGCATTGGGTGTGAAATGAATGTCAGCAACCAAAGGCACGAAACATCCTCTTTTATTCAATTCAGATTTAATGGCTCGTAGGTTCTCGGCTTCCTTCATACTTGGAGCCGTGATTCGGACATATTCACAGCCGCTCTGTACCATTCTCAAAACCTGCTCAACGGATCCTTCCGTATCCATTGTATCCACGGTGGTCATGCTCTGCACACGGATAGGATGCTCCGCACCCATAGGTACATCCCCTATTTTCACTTCGTGAGTAACACGGCGCTTGTATTCTCTAAGGCTACTGCAATACTTCATTTTTGAATCTTACTTCTGATCGATAATTAATTCGAATAGATAACCGAATAGTTGATTAAAAGTTCTACTACTCACAAGTCGCCCAATTGTGGACGAATTACTAAGTCTTCTACTACGCTTCTTGGGCTCAACCTATAAGTCGCATAAACCATCTCTGCTACATCTTCAGCGCTCATAAACCTTTCCTCTGGCATATCTGACTCTTCCCAGCTGGACGTATAAGTAGCCCCAGGTAAAACGGCCGTAACTCGAATCCCTTCAGGTTTCAACTCTTCTCGGAGGACTTTACTCATTCCATACATAGCAAACTTGGAGATACAATACGAACCGCCATTGCTGTAAGCCATGATACTTGCCGTGGAGCAAATATTGAATATATGACCCTGCTGTGCCTTTTTCATTCCGGGAACAACACCTCTGCTCATCCTATAGGCACTATACAAATTAGTTTCAATCTGATCTTCTAATACTCCTTCTTCCTCGCTGTGTACTTCACCGGGAACAAATTTACCTGCGTTGTTGACCAACACATCTATATCTCTACCGCTTAATCTTAAGAATTCCAGAAAGTCAGAAACATGAGATTTCTTAGACATATCTGCCTTTTGAATTAAAACTCTATTTCCATATTTATCTTCTATTTCTGCTTTAAGCTCTTCTAAATCTTGTTCATTTCTCGCACAGGTAGCTATATCATGACCACTTTCTGAGAATCTAGCAATGATCGCTCTTCCTATTCCTTTTGTTCCCCCAGTTACCACAATTAGTGATTTTGGGCTTTCAACTGTCTTTACTGATTTCATTTCTTAAATTGAAACCCTATCAACCATGATTTCGAAATTTCTTTCATAGCCGAAAAGGTCACCTTTTGGTGTGTTATTATTAATTTCGGCAAAGCTAATACATCTGATTCAAGAGAATACTTCATGAAGTCACTAGGTAAGTTTTTGATATTTGCAGGACAACTCTTCGTCAGACGCGAGAGTTTCTCGACTTATATCTCCCTGATTATTGATGAATGCATCAAAGTAGGTTACAATTCACTGTTTATTGTAACCATCGTTTCCGTTTTCATGGGAGCAGTTACTACCATACAAACAGCTTACAATCTGGTCAGTCCATTTATTCCAGATTATGTAATCTCATTGGTTGTGAGAGATATGACCGTTTTGGAATTAGCACCTACCATCATGGCGATTGTCTATGCTGGTAAAGTTGGGTCTAATATCGCTGGTGAATTAGGCACTATGAGAATAACAGAACAGGTTGATGCTCTGGAAGTTATGGGTATCAATTCAATCTCTTATCTGGTTCTACCTAAGATCATCGCATCCATGATTATGTATCCAATGCTCGTGGTACTGGCGGCATTTCTGTCAATATATGGAGGATACCTTACTAGCCTAGCAACGGGTATTATTTCCGGTTATGACTACATCTATGGTATTCGATACGAATTTCTTGAATTCAATATTTTCTTCGCTTTGATTAAAGCTTTTGTATTTGCCTTTCTGGTAGCCGCTATTTCTGCGTATAAAGGATATTTCACTACAGGAGGAGCTTTGGAAGTCGGTCGATCTTCAACAGCGGCGGTTACCAATAGTTGTATCGCAATTCTTTTGGCCGATTATTTACTCGCACAATTGTTATTAGGATGATAGAGGTAAAGGGAATAAAGAAATCATTCGATGATAAAGAAATCCTAAAGGGTATTGATGCCGTTTTCGAAGGGAAAAAGTGCAATCTTATCATCGGATCAAGTGGTACCGGAAAAAGCGTACTTCTGAAGAATATCGTAGGTCTGATTCGTCCGAGTGAAGGTGAAGTGTTTTATAATGGTAGAAACTTTACCCATGGAGACAAAGCCCTTCAGACTGAAATAAGAAGAGAAATTGGAATGCTCTTTCAAGGTAGTGCCTTGTTTGATAGCAAGACGGTAGAGCAAAATATCATGTTTCCTTTGGATGTATTGACTAAGCAAGCTCTCGATGAGAAAATAGAGCGTGTGAACTTTGTGTTGAAACGAGTGGGTCTTGAGAATGTTAATGATAAAATGCCTTCTGAAATTAGCGGGGGTATGAAAAAGCGGGTTGGCATTGCTCGTGCAATTGTCAATAAGCCCAACTACCTATTCTGCGATGAGCCAAATTCTGGTCTCGATCCGCAAACGAGTATGGTAATAGATGACTTAATCAAGGAAATCACTGAGGAATTTGAAATTACTACTGTTGTAGTGACTCATGATATGAACTCTGTG
Organism: uncultured Marinoscillum sp.; assembly: GCA_964351885.1. Lineage (GTDB taxonomy): Bacteria > Bacteroidota > Bacteroidia > Cytophagales > Cyclobacteriaceae > Marinoscillum. The sequence continues at coordinate 1,454 of CAYGPP010000144.1, read as the reverse complement.
ATAGAGATTGGACAAAAGGTGATCTATCTATATCAAGGTCATAAACTCTGGGAAGGAACTAATGATGAAATCACTCAGAGTGGTGTTAAGGAATTAGATGATTTCGTATTCGCCAATCGTATGATGAAGAACTTTAGATAGTCAAAAAAACGCTGTTACAGATACACTACCCGTGTGAACCACCGCTTGGTCAGCAGACTTTCTGCCAAAGTATTGTAATGTGAGCTGTAATCCCCTACCCAAAGTCTGTTGCCAATTCAGATTCCATCTTTGATTACTTCCAGGTTGTAAAGCCTCCAAAAGTTCATAGGCTAGAAAAGTATTTGTCGGTCCTTCATAATTGATATCCACCCAGCTAAAAGTGGCATTCAAGTTACCTTTCCCAGCTTTACTCCAAGTAGATTCTAAGCTAAGCTCATGAACCACCGCCTGATTATCGCCAGCTTCTGATTCTGTGACGTTCTTATTCCGATTAGAATAAGCAGCGATTAGCCTAAAATGATTAGTTGGTTGAAGTACCAGTTCATTGTCTATGGCCTTCTGATTGATTCTAAAATTACGACTTTCAAGGAAATCAGAATCATATTGAATATTTCCTGTTCCAAGTTTTCCTCTAAAAATAAGAAAAGAGCCTATTGGAAATCTGTACGAGGTGAGCCACTCTGATGATTCCTTGATCTGAAAGCCAGAGGTAAGAAGTGATTTACTTCCTTTAAGCGATCTCGTGAGATCCAAACCAAAACCAGGAGCATTACGGTTATAGAAAATAGAGCTTCTATACAAATTGCGAGCTGAAATCAGGTTATCAGCATTAAGATCTAAAGGTAAAGGTGCCAATCGCTGTTCAAAATCATCTGATGTGGTTTTGTAGTTCGATCGGAGGTTACTGACTAGGGATAACTTAGCTAGCTGAGGCATCAAGTTATTATCTGCTTTACTCCATCGTTGGGGTGCTTTGAGTTCAAGAGAGTGAATATAAGCTGTCTGAAAAGACTCCAAGTACTCATCAGTCGGAGTAAATACTTTGATGAAATTCTTTTCATCTTGGTTGATTGATTCATAGAACTCATTGATATCCTGAATACCATCATCGTTCTCGTCTCGCCAAGTATGTGTCCCTTCGCCTGTCGGTACGGAGATAAAAACGAAATCCCTTTTAAGCTCCCTAGAATTTGCAGTGGTAATACTTAAGTTATTGATTAGATGATTGTTGAATAGTCTAGATTGATAGGAGAGTTTCCCAATGATATTACGGTTTCTTTCATTGTCGTCAATCAATTCATCAACCTGACGATAGTTGATCTGACCTGACAGATTTTGATTTTTAAATCTTGAAGTATTGAACGAAAGGCGGTATTCCTGAGCTCGTGTATATGGCTTTAATTTACCGTTTTCCGGAAGGTTGTCGGTTCGATTAATAAAGTCAAAACGATAAGTAACATTTGACGAATCTC
>CAYGPP010000143.1:0-9903 GCA_964351885.1 uncultured Marinoscillum sp. | reverse complement strand
GCATTAGGGTTGGGCTTGCGACTCAGGTGTGCAACTTGGTGACCATGAACCACAAGGATTTCGCTCAACCTAATGCCAACAAGACCACTTCCGCCGGTGATTAATATCTTTGCCATAATTCAGAATTCTGATGTGAATCTAATAAACTTATGACAGGACGAATCCTCCTTATTTTTTTCATCTTTTTTTCCTCCTCCTTCGGCTTTGCACAGCGATTTTCGCCCATAGTAGAAAAAGATAAAATCACTGTTGAAGACAACTCGCGTTCTGGGTATAGTACTTCGTTTGATGCGTCAGCCAAACTGGTAGAGCGGGGTTGGTGGAAATATAGCCGACAGTTCGGGCGACCGATTAATATGAGGGGTTACTATTCGGTTATTATTCCCGCAGCAATGAATACGGGCACCGTCGATCTTGAATTGTACTCCAAGGTACTAGCCAACAAGACTGGGAGTCGGTTTTATCTTTCGCTCAAGACAGACAATTTGCCAGCAGACAAACTGAATAGCTATAATGCGGAAGTAAAGAAGATTCTTCAGAATTTCAAACGCTCTTATTATATAGATTGGATAGAATCGAAACTAGAGAAAGAAGAGAAAAAAGCTATCCGTGGTGGTAAAAAAGCGGCTAAAGCCAAAGGAAAATCTAGAGAAAAGGCTCTCGAAGAACTTGCCATCTTGGACGAATCTACCGCTCAGCTAAAGGCCAAACTACTAGAGGTATATCAGGCTTATCAATAAAAAAAGAGGATATAAAATGAAGAAGGCACTTAAAGCCTTTTTAAAAAGAATAAGAATAAGTCACTGTGAAATTACGACCAGGGTTGAGGTTAGAGAAAAGCTCTGAATCATTTTCCGTGCGATACACTAACTCAGTATTGTCGTTCAAGATGTTTTGAATTCTTAGACTCAAATCTGAGTTAAGCTCCTGTCCAAATTTCTTTCCTACTTTGAAATTGAGGCTGTGGAATGGTCTAGTATAAACTTCAGGAACAATGGCAGCACTTACAAAAGTCAATGTTTCTCCTTGTACATTATAAGAAAAATTGGCTGAGATATCTCCTTCATTATTCTCATAATTCAAAAAACCATTAATAGAATAAGGAGCTTGCATACTCATACTTCTATATTTATCTACTCCATTTTCACTCCCTCTAAAGTTTACATCACTCTGGTATTCGTTTTGCCCTGTTTCACTTACAAGAACTGTACTTCTATCTACCCTAGAGATGGTATAAGTCACGTTACCTCCCGTTGAGAAATTACTAAATGCCTTGCCCAAGAATGCTAGGTTTTTTCGTGCTTCAAATTCAGCTCCATAGGAAACTGCGCTCCCTACGTTTCTAGGAGTAACCTGATTGGGTGCCACCTCAAACGCAACTATCGCGATATGATTGGTGAAGTCTTTGAAAAATAAGGACGCTGATATCATCTCTCCCGCTCTGAAGAAATTCTCCCATCTCAGATCATAATTCAAAATCTCAGCCTGCTTAGTATCTATGTTACCAATGAAGAATAGTCCGGTGATAGGATCAGCGATGAATGCTTCTGATTTCTCTCTGAATGACGGTCTTGCAAGCGTCTTGTTGAAAGATGCTCTTAAGTTCATGTTCTCATTGATGGAGTATATCAAACCTACAGATGGTAATAAATTGGTTTCATTCAATGTTTCTTGATTGGTCACTGGAATTTCTATTCCACTTTCGCCCTCTACGATACCTGAATAAGTCATCTTGACATTCTCTACTCTCACTCCATATATAGCTTTCAATTTATCTGAAACGGTCATTTCATTCATTGCATAAGCCGCAAGAATTGTTTGAGTTCCATCATATGCGTTACTCTCATCAGTTGCATCTTGGATGAAAAGACCTTGAGTGTTATTGGTGTCATCAATAATAAAATTGCTTAGGTCATTAGGATCGGTTGAGTTGACGTTCCGAGAAAGCAGGTTACCATATGCGTAGTTATAAACATTAAATTCTCTATCCCTGTAGTTAATTGCGGCACCTGCCTTGAGACTATTTTTTTCATTGAGATCATAAGCCAAATCAAACTTGAAGCTCTCATTAAGTTCTGATAAATCTCTCCAAAACCGGTTGATAAGTCCCCCGTTTCTAAACCCTAGCTGATCTTCATCAAGGTTGATAGCTGTCTCGCGATAATCAGGTTCATACTGCCGAGAGAGTATAATAGAGTTTGTCCATTCCAATCTCACTTTACCTAGTTGATGTTTACCGTAAGTGATGTTATTGAACATGTTACGCTCTGTATAAGTCAAAATATCATTGTACAAAAACGTTGGGTTGTTTAAGGATGTATTTCTTCTCGTTCTTTTAAGCGCGGTAGAGGTTCCATTTTGAATGTTAATGAAGGTAGTTCCTATGGTTGTATTGGCCGATTTAGCTGCTATTGACGCCAATCCACTCCAGAGTACCTCATTAGACGATAATGCTCCAATGGATGAATAATCCCTCACAAGTCCTACGTCGGCACCAATCGGGTCTCTTTCATATTGCTTTCTTTCAAAGTCATCATAGTGATTAAATCTATTTCTGTAGGTGAATAACACATTATAGCCCCACGTCAATTTGTCACCTACCTTTTGATTTCGATGAGAAAATGACAAACTCGTATTAAGCAAGCTATTCACCTTATTCGCACCCAGAGTTGGGTCAAATTGATTCGTAGTTGCATTATCTTCTGCTAATCTAGTATTAGGAGTAACTGGCAAGTCTCTTGACCCATCATCAAACCCTAGCCAATCTGTGGAGGAACCTTCATACTTCAAAAAATCAGAATTGAAATGCATACTTGGATTGAAACCAAGTCCAACGGAAACTGAAGTGCTTTTGCTCTCAGGAAATGCTTTTGTTTGAATATCAATTAATCCGCCAGTGAAAGACCCTGGAAGATTCGGACTGAAGGTTTTATAAACCACCACATTCTCTAAAATCCCTGTTGGGAAAATATCAATTTGAACATCATTCCTGTCTGGATCAAGACCTGGTATTACCATGCCATTGATAGAAGTTTTGGTGTATCTATCACCTAAGCCTCTGACATAAACATATTTGTCTCCTTGAACCGATACTCCAGTGACACGCCTCATTGCCGAACTCAAATTACTATCCCCAACCTTTCGGAATGATGCTGAAGAAATACCATCCAATGTATTGGAAGACTTCTTCTGAAGTAGCATTACGCCAATGTCATTGTCTTTGGTGATGGTGGCTGAAATGGTCACAGCACCGAGTTGTTGGACATCCTCCTTCATTACCACATCGAGGATTTTCGTTTTCCCTTTGACAATCTCTATCCCTTCTATTACGACAGTCTTAAAAGAAACAGATTGAATCATAATATCATGAGTCCCTACCGGGAGCTTGAATATATAATTACCATCGAAATCAGATGAAGTGCCTATGATTGTTCCTTGTTTTACGATAGTTGCTCCAAATAACGGCTCCCCTGTAGATTCATCAACAATTTGACCACCGAGCAATCCTTCTTGAGCGCTTGCCGCATTAAGGGTTAACACAAGTGATAAAACAAATAGAAAACGTAATACCTTCATCCTGAAAAATTTGTGCAAAGAAAGAAGCTTTCACCTCGTGTCTGTGTTTAGTTGTTTTACGGTTTGATTATGATTCCTATGGCTGATTTGTCCTCTATTAACATTCTGATAATAAGCTGGGGAACTCAATGTAGGTTTAATCAAAAAAAACCCTCTAATGATCTCATTAGAGGGTTTTTTGATGTTAATTTAAAATGAGCAGATTTACCTTAAAGAAGAGCTTCTAAATCGTCGGTGTATATCTCGAATGTGGCATTGACACTTGAAAAATTAAGCGTTCCGTCTATGACATTCTGAGCAGCATCTTCTGAAGAAGTGAGTGCGTCAGTGTCGAAACTTGCAGAAAGCTTGATCTTGCCACCGTTCGCATTAAGGTTGGTTACAGTTCCCATTGCTTTTGATTTGAAATCACAAGTAACAGATCCAGAGACAGCTTCGATAGTTCCATTGGTCAGGGTAAAGCTCGCTTTAGCGTCGCCTTCTCTTCCGTCTATTTCCAATCCTTCATCAGAGTCTTCATCCACTTTTACTAAGAAGTTGGTAACCGTACCTGAGTAAGATTGGTCAATGTCAATGCCATCATCTCCTACTTGAGCAACTACAGCATAAGACACATCAACTGAACCTCCGAATAATTCTATACCATCATCACTATTAGCAAAAACCTCCACATGGTCTATGGTAGTTCCAGAACCAACTCCACCTAGTGTAAGACCGTTGATCTCATCTCCAGCAGCAGCATCAATCACAGCTCCACCATGTCTAATAGATACGTATTGGATAACACCCGAGTTATCACTTGCATTAGTTCCTCCGTAAAGTCCATTAATGTCATCAGCAGGAACACCTTCGATTTGAACCTCTGCGTTTTCTGCAGAGATAGGCGCTTTTCCTAATATTACAAGTCCACCCCATTCGCCTTTGTCAGCAGCAGTAAAAGAACCTACGTCACTAGATGAAGTCATGATGATTGGCTCAGCAGCCGTACCCATAGCCATGATCTTAGCACCTCTCGCGATCATCAATACTGATGCATCTACTCCAGCAAAGGCATCGTCTCCTTCTATTCTAGTGCCAGCTTCGATAGTTAAAGTAGCACCATCGAGTACCGTTACCCTCTTAGTGAGAACATAAATCTTATCTTTTGTCCAAGTCACACTCGCTTCGATATTCCCTTCGATAACTACTTTCTCCGTTGCGGCAGAAGCATAAGTTCCACCCATAGTTAATGTCCAAGAGATGTTGGTATCATTTTTATCATATCCGGTTGCTGAAGCATCTGTCGTTACTTTTCCGGCAACTGCATCATTGACTAAGTCAAAAGCAGCCTGCTGTAGTGCTTGACTAGATGGTGAGTTGTCATCACCTTCGTCACATGAAGTGAAAAATAATGTTGCCGTAAGGCATAAAGTCATTGCTAGTAATTTTCTCATGATTTAATTCTTTTGTTTGTTTGAAGTAGTTCGTACATACTTAAGTTATGAGTACAAAGGTGACCCCCGAATGTTAACTCGGTTAGGGATGCCTGTTACGATATCATTAAACAAAAATGACCAGCTTTAACTGGTCATTATGCTTGTTAACAAAATATGAAGTGATATTGTCTCTCAGACATCTGAGCTAGATAATATGCCTTTTTGAGGTCTATTTCGTGATTTGCACCTTGTTGAGGATTTCACGAATAATGTCTTGAGTAGTAACTCCATCTGCCTCTGCTTCATAATTGAGCAAGATTCTGTGATTCATCACATCATATGCCACTTCTTTGATGTCTTCTGGCAATACAAAATCCCGCTCGTCGAAGAACGCAATCGCTTTAGCAGCCAAATTGAGATTGATGGATGCACGAGGTGAAGCTCCAAACTGAATATACTCCGCCTCTCTAGTCAATCCATAGTCTTTAGGATTTCTCGTGGCGAACACCAACTCTATAATATACTTTTCAAGTGATTCAGAAATTGATACTTGATTGATCTCTTCACGAATAGAAAAGATGTCTTTCTTAGAAAGCACGGTTTTGACTTCCGTAGTGAAAGTCATGTTGGCCATTCTCCTCATTACTTCTAGTTCATCTTCCTTAGATGGGTAATCCACGTGAACTTTTAGCATAAATCTATCAACTTGTGCTTCTGGCAAAGGATAGGTTCCTTCTTGATCTACTGGATTCTGAGTAGCGAGTACCAAAAAAGGGCGATCTAATTTATAAGTACTATCACCGATAGTTACCGTCTTTTCCTGCATCGCTTCGAGCAAGGCTGACTGAACCTTAGCGGGGGATCTGTTAACCTCATCTGCCAATATTAGATTAGAGAAGATCGGTCCCTTCTTTACTTCAAACTCCGCTTTCTGCTGATTATAGATCATGGTACCAATCAAATCTGCTGGTAAGAGGTCTGGCGTAAACTGAATTCTTTTGAAATCAAGCTTCAACACTTCGGCCAATGTATTTACCGTAAGGGTCTTAGCAAGACCAGGTACTCCTTCTAGCAAAATATGACCTTGAGTGAATAAGCCTATTAACAAGCGGTTGACCATATACTCTTGGCCGACAACTACCTTCCCTACTTCACTGATCACTTGCTTGATCTTTGCCTGATGCTCTTTTCTTAACTCTTGATCTACTACTTGTTCCATGACTTTTAGTAAATGATTATTGGATAATAAGGTTGCAAAAGTAAACGCCTTTATCGAAACAGAAAACGTCCACTTCATTAGACGGTTACTTATTTAAGAAAGTTTGTGAATTAAGTAAATCCTGTTGCCTTAAAAGGCTATTCTTCTCGAATAATGATAAATTCTGTTGAGAACAAAAGAAGGAAACATGAAGGATTCTGAGAAAAAGGAAATAAAAGAAGCTATTGAAACCAACATATTAGAATTGACCCAACGAGTAAAAGATCTGGAAGTAGCTACAAAGCCGATGGGACTTGATAGTGCTGTTGGTAGGCTTAGCAGGATGGATTACATTAATAACAAAACGATAGATGAAGCCAACCTCCGGTCATCTGTCAGTAAACTCAAGGCACTTAAAAGATGGCTAGAGTTGATTGATACAAGCCAGTTCGGGAAGTGCTCTCGATGTGGAAATGAGATCAACCCGAAACGATTGCTTTTCATGCCGGAGAGTACAAGGTGTATTAATTGCGCAGGAAAATAGATTTACTTTAGATATTCTAATACTTCTTGAACTGTCTGCTTAGCTGATCTGCCTACACCAATTACTGTAGCTGAAGCAAAACCTGTCCAGCTTCCATAACCAACCATCCAAAGTCCTGGTAATTCTCTAGACCTTGTTCCTTCCGTTCTGATCTTATTATGCCTGATAGTCACTGGCAGTTTTTCTAGAAATTTCAATTCAGATTGATATCCTGTACAGAAGATCAATGCGTCGAGTTTGATAGTTCTAGCATCTTCAAATAATACCGCATTTTTGGTGAATGACTTCAGGCCTTGGTAAGCAACCAAAGCCTCTCTATCACGTGCTTCTTTCACACTCGGAACCATCACTATATCACCCAAACTTGGAGGAATATATTCTCTCCCCTTTTGCTTTGCTTCAAACAATTGGCTTGCAGCATCGAACAAGTATTTTCCATCCACATGATCCGGCAGATAGTCAGGTGCAGCTTTCGTTATCCAGAAAGTCTCATTAGTCTTTGATAATTCTGCTAAAATCTGAGCTCCACTATTGCCTTCACCGATAATACCAACCCGTTTCCCTGCAAATGCGTCTGGTGAGCGGTAATCTGCTGAGTGAATGACCAAACCTTCAAACTCGCTTAGTCCTTCAATTTCTGGTATTGTTGGGTTGCGAAATGACCCAGTTGCACCAATGACCGTTTTCGCTTGATAGAATTTCTGGTTTGTATATACCTGAAAATGATCTTGTATTTTCTTGATTGAGTTTACCCAAACAGGACGCTCTACATTGAGTTTATATTTCTTCTCATAATCGGTAAAGTATTGGAGAACTTCAGTTTTATCTGGGTAATGTTCTACACCACCGGGCATTAATGTGCCAGGCAAAGAACTCCACTGAGCTGGAGAAAATAATGAAACAGAGTCCCAGTAATTTTGCCAAGAACCTCCAGGGTTTTCCTCGCCATCCAATATCATATATCTCAGCTTGGTTCTTCGCAGATAGTATCCCAACGCCAACGCACTTTGTCCTCCTCCAATAATGATCACGTCATAACTATCTTCCTCAGGCATTACTGTTGGTAATTAGTGAAAGGAGATAAGACAACTCTGTACCAATCTGCCGACATCTTTCCGCATACCTAGCGGTTTCCTCAACTGTATCATCCGCTTCCTTCGGGTCAAAGTAATGCAGGGAAAAGCGCCTGATTGATCCACTTACCAAAGGGCAATCTGAGTCCGCTTCAGAGCACGTCATCAATGCTATAAATCCTTCCTTCGGATTAGTATCATCGGCGATTGTCTTACTGAAACCTATCAATGCCGATCGCCCTTCAGAGAAATTAATCTCATAGCGAGGGTTCTCAGTTGTCCCATCCGACTCGACGAGAAATCCCGCATTTCTCATGGCAGTAACCGCGCGAGGATTGAAGGCTGTCGCTTCTGTACCTGCCGAAAAGGTATAAACTTCATCCATTCCATAATAGTCGGCAAGTGCAGCAGCCCATAGCTGTGCGATATGACTCCTGCGAGAGTTATGCGTACAGACAAACATCAATTTTAGCTGAGCTTGCTGAGCACGTATATGTGTGAGGTCTGCTGCCATTTTACTCAATAATTCCTGCCTTTCGGCAGAAATGCTGGCAAAATCAAATTGCTCAATGTATTGTACTAGTTTAGGATATAAAATCATATTAACAGCACCCAATTAGTTCTCTTTTAGGTTTGTCCTCTTGCACATCTTCTATGAAGTAATAAACTTCCCAGCGATAGCCATCAGGATCTGCAACCCAGAATTTGTTTTGTTTTGCGTGACAGCAATTTGTCTCTTTTTCTTCTAAAGCTATCTTCAAAAACTGCTGAACTTCATATTTGCGCGTTTCCAACAGTTCATTTGAATCGACTCTGATGCCTAAATGCCCAAATTCTTGATGCCTCACTTGCTCAGAGAGTGTGAATGAAATAACCAATCCAGGATTATCCAATTCAAATTTGGCATAATCTAATTTCACCTTTACTGGCTCTTCACCAAAGAGCTTGGAATAAAAGCTTACCGTCTCGGTGATATTGGTCACTTCAAGTGAAATGTGAAATTTTGCTTGTTCAGAATGTATCATAAATTTTTAATTTAATCGTAATATTACGATGATTAGAGATAAAAAAAGTCAGCAGCAGTTCTCCTGCTGATATTGATTAAAAAATGTGTTTAGAGTTTGTCCAAGTGATTTCCATTTCACAGAATTGATGCAATAGCAAATCGCAGGTCCTTCTACTGTTCCTTGTATTAGCCCTACAGCTTTGAGTTCCTTTAGATGTTGTGATACTGTAGCCTGAGCTAACCCAAGTTCCTCTACCAGATCTCCATTAATACAGCTATTTGTCCTGAATAAATATTCTATTATAGATATACGTGCAGGATGGCCAATAGCTTTTGCTATGGACGCCAATTCATTCTGTTGCTTAGTGAAAAGTTCTTTCTTCGAAATACCCATATCGTAATATTACGATGAACTGCTAATATGGTTTCATAAACCACAAAAAAACCCTGACGAAAGAAATCGTCAGGGTTCCAACCAGCTATAGACAAGAACGCCGATACATCAGCGAACTTACTTTTACGCTCTCTGATGCCTGCCAGATTGTTCTGTTCTGGCGCTATTCAATTGAGCTACAATTTTTTTCATAAGACGTGCTTCGGTTTCCTCCATTTCATAGAGTAACTCCATTTTAACGCCTGTTAAAGACTCGTTGATATTGAGATCAATTTCTGACCCATGATTGTAAATTCCGTTTTCAGCGTTATACCAAATCAAATGTTTCATGGCGATGAGTCATTTTTAATAATCGTCAAGTTGTAGAAAAAATCCATTGTGATTCTGCCAAACTCGTACAAAATCCTGCCAAACTCGATAAACCTTAAAAGTAGGGCTTCAAAATAAAAACATGGATCTCTTTGAAGTGACTCATAAAACAAAACCCCTGAAAACTATTTAGTTAACAGGGGTTTATGTACCTCGGGCGGGAGTACCATATATCTTTAATTTGCTTAACTCAGCTTTATTGAACCTTATATATAGGGTTTAAATGCACTTTTTAATTCATCTTTACCTGACTTAATCGAAATTATTAAAGAAATCAGTCCCCCATTCCGTCCCCCTATTTTATGGCTCAAATCTCCCTCTATCCACG